>NZ_NDHW01000201.1 GCF_002251945.1 Pseudanabaena sp. SR411 | reverse complement strand
GCAAATATGACAAAGCGATCGAGTTCTTTCTGCAACACTTAGCGATCGCGCGGGAAATCAAAGACCGTCTCGGTGAGGGAATAGCAATAACTAATTTAGCCGAGGTCTACGAAAAATTAAATCGCGATCAAGAAGCGATGATTTCCTATCAGCAAGTGTTAACCATTTTTAGAGAGATTGGCGATAGAAGCAACGAAAGTTATGTACTCGCAAATCTAGGAAATGTATTATCCAAAGCTAAACGCCCCGAACTAGCGATTCTCTTTTACAAACAATCGATCAATGTCCGCGAAGCAATCCGCAAAGACATTAGCAAACTCGATAAAGACATCCAAAAATCCTATCTAGCCACAATCGAAAAGACCTATCGCGACCTCGCCGACCTCCTGCTCAAACAAGACCGCATTCTCGAAGCGCAACAAGTCCTTGATCTGCTCAAAGTCCAAGAACTCAGCGACTATCTTAAAACTGTGCGCGGTAACAGCCAAACCGCCAAAGGAGTCGATATCCAACGCCCCGAACAAAACATTATTGCCCTCGGCAATGAACTTGCTGAACTCCAAAAGCTCGATCGCCTAACTCCAACTCAAGAGCAAAGACTTGCCTATCTCACCAACCAAGAAAGCGATCGCAACCAACAGTTTAATGCCTTTTTACAAAGTCCTAAAGTCCAAAAACAGATCAAGCAACTGAGTCTAGAGAAAGCCAAAAATGTCGATCTCGAAGAATATAATCGACTGCGCGAAAGCCTCTCTCAAGTTAAAAATGCTGCTCTCTTCTATCCCCTCATCCTCGACGATCGCCTCGAACTAATCTTGATTACAGCAACGACACCACCAATTCGTAAAACCATTAATCTCAAACGTGAGGAACTCAACAAATCTATTTCAGACTTTATGAGTAGCTTACGAGATCCTTCTTCTTCAAATGTCAAAGATGATGGACAGAAATTCTATAATTATTTGATTAAGCCCTTTGAGAAAGAACTAGAAGAAGCAAAAATCCAAACGATTATCTACGCACCCGATGGACAACTGCGGTACATTCCCCTCGCGGCGCTCTATGATGGCAAGCAATGGCTAGTCGAACGCTATCGCATTAACAACATTACCGCCAGCTCTCTCACCAATCTCAGACCAAGAACCTATAAGCAACCTCGCGTTCTAGCTGCCGCCGCTACGAATAGTCAAAATGTCAACTCGATCGCCTTTGGTGCTTTACCTGCCACGAAAACCGAAGTTGAAGCGATCGCCTCTCTTATCCCTAGAACTACGATTTTGCTGGATCGTCAATTTAACAAAACCGATACAGTCCCGAGGATGCAAAGCAATACAATCGTGCATTTAGCGACACATGGCTATTTTGCCGTGGGTCAGCCAGAGGAATCGTTTATCGTATTTGGTGATAGTAGCTTTGCCTCGATCGCGGATATCAAACAATGGACGTTAACCAATGTGGAGCTAGTTGTCTTGAGTGCCTGTGAAACTGCGATCGGGGGCAAAGTTGGCAATGGTATTGAGATTTTAGGCTTGGGTTATCAAATCCAGAGTGCGGGGGCGGGAGCTTCCATTGCCTCATTATGGAAGGTGAGTGATGAGGGTACACAGGCGTTAATGCAGAAGCTATACGAGAGTTTAAAACAGAAGGATATGTCATCATCGGAGGCATTGCGTCAGGCGCAGATCGCAATGATTCATAGTGATAACAAAGGAATGGGTAGCGATCGCGCTAGTATCAGAGTTGTGGGAACGTTGCCAAATGCGACCAGTGGACAATTCTCGCATCCGTTCTACTGGTCAGCGTTTATTTTGATTGGGAATGGGCTATAAGCAATAATCGTGCAAAAAACTACATGTTTTTCTTGCGATCGCCTTGATGTTGCAGAAAGCGATCGCGATTAGATAATATAGACTGATGCGTACTGACACCATCTTCTTTCAGCTATTTCAAACCTTTGAGGGCTTATTGTTTGAGCTAGTGGGACTACCACCTGAAGCTTCGGAGGGCTATCGTTTTACGTCTGTGGAAATTAAAGAAAAAGCCTTTCGCTTTGATGGTATTTTTATCCCTGAATCACTGGATAAAAATATCTGGTTTGTAGAGGTGCAGTTTCAAAAACGTGCGGAATTTTATTGGGAGTTTGTTGGCGAAATATTTCTGTATTTGAGTCAATACAAGCCAGAGCATGATTGGCAAGCCGTCGCCATTTTTGCAAAACGGAGTATTGAGCCAGAAATCCCAAAGCAATTTAGGATGCTATTTAAGAGTGGGCATATTGTGCGGGTATATCTTGATGAGTTGCCAGAGGATGAGTCGCTGAATTTGGGGCTTGTGAGGCTGATCGTTTCGCCCAAGAGGGAAACCATAGCTTTAGCGCAAAGGTTAGCTGGTCAGGTGGGACGAGATGATAGAGAAAGGATGGTAGAATTTATTGAGACAGTTTTGCTGTACAAGTTTCCCCAAATGAGTCGAGAGGAGGTTGAAGCGATGTTTACGTTAGGTGATCTCAAAAAAACAAGGGTATATCGGGATGCAAAGCTTGAGGGTGAAAAAATTGGTGAACAGCGTGGCAAGCTTGAGGGCAAGCTTGAGGGTGAGAAAATTGGGACACAGCGTGGTCAGATTTTGGGGCGGCAACAGGCGCTTAAACAGGTTGCGGTGCGACTATTAACACGAAAATTTGGTAAGGTGACACTGAAGACTTCGAGAAGACTGGATAAGCTATCGGCGGAGCATTTGGAGGAGTTGGCGGAGGCGGTGTTGGATTTTGAGAAGGTTGCAGATTTGGATGCGTGGTTAAAGGCGCGTTAGGGTTGATTTGATGATTACCTTTAGGGGTTTTGCATTTGCGCCAATGTTTTGAATCTCTTCACAGAAAAACTCTATACGCAAATGCAGAACCCTTTTGGCTATGCACAGATAAATTGTCCCTACGTTGTGGGGTTTGGGCGAAGCATTACCGTTTTGTGATTTGGGGTGATCTGCGTGGATGGTGGCGGTAATGCTTCGCGCCTACGAGATTTTTTATTAAAAATTGCATATGGTGAATATCTGAAAATGTAGGTAAGCTTGTAAGCACGCAGATCGGTAATACGGCTATGAATCTACATTATCGCAAAGGTTTTGTTAAGGCTTCGCGGTTTTATGCGTTGATGTTTGTGGCTATGACTGGGATTTTAGGCATGGTGTCGCCGCCCGATCTGGCTTTGATGACTGCTCAGTCGCAAACAACTCAAGACCGCAAAGCACAGGCAGATCGGCTTTTTAATCAAGGCAATCAGC
>NZ_NDHW01000200.1 GCF_002251945.1 Pseudanabaena sp. SR411 | reverse complement strand
GGCAGAAATTCTCATTGCGTATTTCCTGTACGATCGCATTGAGAATTTCTGCCAAACTAAAATATTGTCGAATATGTAGCGAGATTTTGGCAATTAAAAGTTCCTGATCTTGCGATCGCTTTAATTGAAGGGTAAGCATGATGTGATCGCACACCTGCCCAATACGGTTACATAGGGATATGGCAGTAACCTCTTTTTTAATCAGATAGTCGGCAGCTCCTAGCCGCATTGTTTGGAGGATTGTTTGTTCATTGCCATCATGTCCAGTTAAAATGATCGCCGCTAGCTTCGGCACAAGATCACCTTCTCCCATTGCAGCTAACAACTCCCAGCCTTCACCATCAGGCAGAAAATAATCAATGAGGACAATATCGGGATGTTGCGATCGCCATAAATCTATACCTTCCTCTAGGGTTTCGGCTTCCAAAAAAGCATAGTGGCGAGTATCCGATCGCAGATAGCGAATGTAAGTAGCGCGATCTTCTGCTGAATCATCGACGATCAAAATGGTGATGGCAGAGTCTAAGGGGGATGATGTCGAGATCATAAGGTTTCAGGCAGAATTTAAGGCGAGATTTCAGGTGGTGAACTGTCCGTAGCTAGGTAGCACGGCAACTTGGAACCAATGTTGAAACAAGGTTTGAATAGTTTGTTGCATGGCGGTAACGCCCATAGGTTTGAGGGTGTAGCTGTTGGTTCCATTCTCGTAACAGGTTTGAATATCGCGTTGACTGCTGGATGTGGTCAAAACGATAATTGGCAGAGTTTGTAAATGGGTAGTTTGCTTTACTTGCTGAATAATGTCCCGACCGTCCGTTCCTGGTAAGTTGAGATCGAGCAGCATGGCAACGGGTAAAGCAGCCTTGAGATTTTCATATTCCCCTCGTCGAAATAGGTAATCGAGAACTTCATCACCATTTTCAAATCGTAAAAAACGATAAAGCGATCGCTCCAATATATCTAGATTTTGCGCGGCTCTCATAAACATATAAAAGTCTTCATCGCTATCTTCAACGATGAGAATGATGGGATGGGTGAGGTCATCCCAAGCGGCAGTCAAAAGATTATTCATTAATGGTCGTAAAAACTAATATCTATATTGAGAATTGCTTAGATCCCCCCAGCCCCCCTTAAAAAGGCTACCCTGAACACAAGTCTCTCTGTCTATGTTTGAAGGTTTAGATCCCCCCCAGCCCCCCTTAAAAAGGGGGGAGAATTTTCTTCTTCCCCCTTTTTAAGCGGGATTGAGGGGGATCATTAGTAACTCATGCTATAGCTGATAACTTGTGGGTACACCGTAGCTAAAAAGGGGGGAGAATTTTCTTCTTCCCCCTTTTTAAGGGGGATTGAGGGGGATCTTTTAGAGTTTTTCATATCTAAATAGCATTATTGAGATCACACGCAGGCAAAGTAAAAGAAACGGTAGTTCCTTGTCCGTAGTTAGATTGTACTTGAATATTTCCATTGTGACGTTCGACAATCTTTCGGACAATGGTTAAACCAGCTCCTGTACCACCACCATATTTACTAGGTGAATTCAATCGTTTGAAGATTTGAAAGATTGACTCCAAATGCTTCTCTCGAATGCCAATACCATTATCGCGTACATTGATTGTTACCAAAGGTGATTCAGTCTGCTCCACAAGCCAGTCAATTTCTACCAATTTTGTAGGATGGTCATTGTATTTGAAGGCATTGGTAATAAGATTAATAAAAATATCTTCGATCAAAAGGCGATCACCCATTACCATCGGTAGCGATCGCGGGATGTCGATCTTGCAGTTTTGCCATTGCGGATTAATCGTAAATAGTTCAATTACATTTTGCAATAGTTGATTGAGATCCAGGGGTTCCATTTGTAACTCCTGACGACTTAGGCGAGAGAATTTCAGCAAAGATTCGATCAAAGCTTCCATCCGTTTCGTCAGTTTTACCAATGTATGTAATTTATCCGCCCCATCCCCCTTCAGAATTTCGCCATAGTCTTCTAACAAAAAAGTAGCATAGTTATGAATACCGCGCAACGGTTCTTTTAAATCATGGGAAGCAATGTAGGCAAAGGCATCGAGTTCGCTATTACTACGCTCCAAATCGGCGTTGATCACAGCGAGTTCATGGGCTTGACGTAAGACAATATCCACGATCGCCTGTCGCAGTTCGATACCGCTGTCCACTTCACAGGGCAACCAAGGGTTAGACTGTCCGCGCACGATCTCTTTCCAAGCTTCAAAGGATTGACGAGGAAGGAGAAGAATACTGCCATCTTCAGCAACTTGTGTTGGTTTATCGCGATCGCCTGCCCAAGTCACAGTTTGCAATTGCTCAGGACGGAACCAAAGAACATAGCGGGGCTGGATTTTAGAAATGGCGATCGCCATTAAGCCACTGGCAATCGCCTGATATTCCACCGCCTCATTATAGAGACTGGATAAAGCATTAGTGACAAAAAGATCCTGCTCAAAGTGATCCTGTAGCCAAGTTAGCAAAGATTTCACGGCTGGTTCATCGGGAGTTTTACCAATCAAAATCAGGCGATCGCCGTCGCAAATAGCCGCACCTTGAGCAGCCGTAAGACTCAATAACGCCGTATGATCATGGTTCAGTTCTTCCACAAATCCTGTTGCTTTGGTCAAACGTTCTACAAACTGACCCTGAATTGTTTTGAGATGGAGTTTGTAATCCAGATTTTCGTTAGCTTCCTTATTGGCTAACTCCGTAGACATCAACTGTCCCAAAAATTCACAAATAGTCCGAGTCTCATAGGGAACAAATTTAGGTGTGTAATGATGACAGGCGATCAATCCCCACAATTTTTTGTTTTGAATTAGAGAAATAGACATTGAAGCTGTCACCCCCATATTTTGCAGATATTCAAGATGGATTGGTGAAACCGATCGCAAGGCACAGTAACTCATATCGAGAGGTGCTTTATCAAGGGGGGATGCTGCATCTAGAGATTGTCCATGTTTGACTAAACCAGTTGGTTGATAATTCACGTCTGGAATTAAGCGCAACCAGTTGAGGGTATAGAGAAGTTTTGCCTGTTTTGGAATGTCTGAGTCAGGATATCGTAGTCCTAGAAATGGCTCTAGATCAGGTTGTTTAACTTCCGCAATCACGGTTCCATCCCCCTGCTCATTGAAGCGGTAGATCATTACGCGATCGAATCCCGCTAATGCTTGCACTTCCTGAACTATTAAGTCACATAATGCAGCTAAGTCTTTTGTTGTCTGGATTTTGGTAAGATTATGTTTAATTTGGTGATAAAACTGGAAAAAATCACTTCCCCCCGATAACTCGCAAGGTTCCAATTCTATCACAATTTCCCCAGTGGGGGCACGATGCACAATACCATTAAAAGACAGCGGCAAGCGATCGCCCAAATCGTCAAACTCAACACGTAGAGGATTAGGATATTCAAAATTGTGATCGAGACAAGCATGAATCGATTTAATCAGTTCTTCGCCTGTAAATTCTGCTAAGGGGCGATCAAGTAAATCATCGATCGCTATTCCTAAAATCTCAAGGGCATTTGCGCTCACCTGAGCAATCCGTAAATCTGGCTCGGTAAGTATCATCAATAGTCCGTGGGGCTGAATCAAGCTAGGAACATGAATTGGCTCGCGATCGCAGTTAGTTAGATTAACCGCTTCAAACTCATCGAAATCATGATCGACCTGTCGTGAAAATGTATTCATTACCAACCTAATATTTGAGAAATTTGTGAACCAAGGGTGCTTGTATTGAATGGCTTATTAATTACCCCTTGGCATCCTAAATCTATAAATGATTGATGGCTGAACCTGTTAGTACTGGCTGTCAGAGCAACAATCGGGATATGTGCGTGTAGCTTATCTGCTCTTAATTTTTGCATAAAAGTAAATCCATCCATATCTGGCATCATAATATCCAGCAATACCGCATCGGGTTCCGCCTTAGCGATCTCCGATATCCCTTCTTTGCCTGAAATCGCAACTTTTATTTGCCAATTAACAAAATTTTCTAAACATAGCTGCACCAACCAACGACTCATTTCATCATCATCAATTAACAGGATGGTTTTGGTATTAGTAACTGTTTCTCTAGGTATGTCTGTGGATTGAGACATAAAATTACCACTGACTGTAATTCGCTGATCATAAAATACAAAAATGAGGACAATCTGATGCCACAGTCTGTTTTTTATGCATACTCTGGCAAAATTTGAAAAATGCCATCTTGCACGAGAGCTTTAATCTGTAGCCCTTGCTCTAAAACACTGTAGGGCATTTTGGGTTTGTCGGGATTTTCCCTCGCACAATCAATTACCTCATAGCGATGAGGGATATGACGAGTAATATGCTCTAGCGATCGCTGTCGTAGTTCCGCATTAGACATTTTGGGTTGAAATTCGGCAAGTGTGGAATATTCTGCTTGCAAGCAATTGGGATAATCGCTAAGAAAATTATCAATTTCTTCCACAGCAATCATCAATGTTAATTTAACGAAGGTTTTTGTCATGAGAGTATCTCGCTAATCGCTAATAGTGAATGAATAAATGAATGTAGGATGTGTTAGTGCAACGTAAAGCATCAATAGATCTCAAGATCTCAATGATGTTAGTTAAGCAGTTACGAAATCAGAATTTAAGTAATTGCGATTCCAAGTAAATGCTTCGTGATTGAGAGATTCCACTGATGTATTGGAGATCGCCTTCCATTTAGGATTAGTAGCAATCCCTTGATGCCAGTCAAAGGAAACCTCGCTATATTCTGTGTTGATTGGACGACTTGTATAATGAGGGTCGCATTCGATCCAAGTTAGGCGATCGGAGTCAAGCTCAAACATCTGAACTATATGCGTGGCAAGTTGTTCAAGCTGGGCAGGAATGAACCAGCCAACTTCGCAGTTCTGTACAGAGACGATCGCAATCTGCTGTCCAAATTGCTGATAAATAATCCGTAAATGGCATTTTAGCTGCCATATCGCCGACTCTTGACCAGTAACACGACATTCATAAAACTGCTCGAATACTTTCATATCACAAATTCCTTAAAAGACATTATCAAGAAGATCGGCACTGGTTGTTAAAGAAGTGATGAATAGCTACAAGGCTTATCCAGCAAGGATTTATGGTGATTGAGTAGCAAGGTCGTGAAAAGCTTGCCCAGAGATACTTTGAGAGGCTTATCCCTCTTTAACAGTCCAGTGCCAGAAGATCAAAGTCATTAAAAACCATTTAGTAATTGTCTAGCTTCCCCAGATTCCCTTATAAAAGGGGATTAAAGAGGATCTCTTATAGTTTTTGACTGTAGAAGGTAATTCTTAAAAGGTAATTCTTAAAAGGTAATTCTTAGAGTTTTTGACCGAAGAAAGTAATTCTTAAATAACTAAGAGCAAATCCCAATTAGTTTTAAAGATAGCACAGACAATGAGGACAATCTGAATATAGCAATCAAAAATGAGGACAATCTGAGGAGGTTAAGCCGATCACCATATATCACATGTTTCTAACTACAATCTGATTTCTACATGATGCTTTCGCCTGATATAGTCTATCCCGATAGGCGATCGCGATCTAACCGACTGAGAACGCGCGTGTACAAATCACTTTCCGCAACTGGCTTACTCAGATAATCATCAGCACCTGCGATAAATAATTGCCGAATCGTTTCGTGATCGGTCTGAGCCGATAAAAACACAATCGGTAAATCACGCCAGAGAGAATCCGTCCGCACTGCTTTACACAAGTCAATACCGCTATAGTCTGGCATGACCAAATCTAAAATCAAGAGATCGGGTTCAGTGGCTTCCAATACCTGCCAAAATTGGTGGGGATTCTGTAAAGTAACTACTTCAATATCCCAATTTCCGAGTGATCGCCGCAGGATTTTGAGCAAAGTCGGATCATCATCGACAATCATCACCTTAGAGCGATCGCTAAAGGGTTGATACAAGACCCGCGACACTGTCTTCAGAATTTCTTTCGTAGAAGCAGGCTTCTCGATAAATGAGCAACTACCCTTACGCGCCGACCTCACGCGAGCACTCAACCCACTCGTCGCCGACATCATCACCGTCGGAATTTTCGTCTCCCTCTGAGACAGTTCATCCAAAAAATTCAGCCCGTTCTCACTAGAATTAGGAAACATAATATCTAGCAAGATCACATCAGGTGCTTCCTTCGCAATTTTTGCCCTAGCAGTTGTCAGATCGTTCGCTGTTTGTATCCGCATTCCCCAAGTTTCCGCTTCTAGGTGAATCTCATGTGTAAATCGAACGTCATCATCAATGATTAACAATAGAGGCAATGGCGAATAATCAGCTAAGAGTAAGGTCGGCTCAGATGATATTGAAGGTGAAGGGTTTAGGGTAGCCTGTTCGAGCTTGGTAACCAATTGCTGTAGCAACTCCACATCAAAGATAGACAAAGAGAAATCGCTATGGAGCATCACTTCAAGCTGACGGGCGATCGCCGATCCTTCAGGAAATCCTAAGGAACCCAAAGAGCCAATCAGGCGATGCGCTAGCATATATCCTTCATAACGCAGATCCGCGCCCAACTTGTTCTGATCCAAAGCGATCGCAATCCGTCGGAACATGGCGATCATCTCTGGCAAACTCGCGATTAATTTCTGAGACATAATTGCAATTACTTCCTGTACTCGCGCCTTGTCTAGTGACGATATGTTTTTGTCAATTATAGGTTCGTTAGCTAAAGGACTAATCGCCATAGGCTCAGCAGTTGCTTGTATAGGAGCCGCTTTGAGACGATAACCCAATCCATATACAGACTCAATGGGATCTACCTGCAATCCCGCCGCCTTCAACTTCTGGCGTAATCCCTT
Organism: Pseudanabaena sp. SR411; assembly: GCF_002251945.1. Classification (GTDB taxonomy): domain Bacteria; phylum Cyanobacteriota; class Cyanobacteriia; order Pseudanabaenales; family Pseudanabaenaceae; genus Pseudanabaena. Next base: position 72,032 of record NZ_NDHW01000200.1, on the reverse strand, counting down.
AATATGCGTAGTTACGGCTTCCTCACTGGGAAAATCTCCCGCCGACCACACCTGGTCGATCAAAGCGCTACGACTGAATATCTGTTGTGGATGCCTAAGAAATATTTCTAATAATCCATATTCCTTTTGAGTTAACCGTAAAGGTTGTTGCTTATAAGTAACAATATTTGTCTTGAGATCAAGCCGCAAGCCATTCCATCCGAATTCTTGAATGAGAGTATCGCCTTCATGGTAGCGGCGTAATAGCGCCCGAATTCTGGCTACTAATTCCTGAAAGTGATAGGGCTTAACCACATAGTCATCGGCTCCTGCTTCTAACCCCATCACGCGATCGCTCGTACTATCTTTAGCCGTCAACAACAACACAGGAATGGTATAGCCCTCATTGCGAAGCTTGGCACATAGCCCCAGCCCATCGCTATCAGGCAATATCACATCGAGAATGATCAAGTTATAATCGTAAGCCTCCACATATTGCCAAGCCGTTTTTGCATCGGCTACCGCATCAATGGTGTAATGAGATTCTGCGAGTAGTTGCAAGAGTATTGCCGCAGAATGCAAATCATCTTCAACTAATAAAATCTTCAAAGTTTTTTCCTGTCAAAATGTTCAAAATGCTAAAGGGGGTCTTAATATACTTGATGCACCAAATAGAACCCCCTCTAACTCCCCCTCGGAAGGGAGAGAACTTAGACTTCCCACCTTCCAAGAGGGGACTGAGGGAGGTGAAAATTTGCACTGTGTGTCAAGTAAATTTATCTATTGGCTGACTCAACATTATAAACAAAGAAAATAGGGAAATAATGAAGACATGATTTGATAAAGCAACTCCAAAAGTGGCGGCGCGAAGCGCCGCCACTTTTGGAGTTGCTTGGTTTGGCTTTTAATTGACAAAAGTGTGTCGATACTGTTGTCAATTAGTATAACTTGTCCACACTATAAAACTGTAAGCAAAGGCGGTGTTTAGCTCCATCTTTAGTTGCAGTTTTATGTTGCAATCAAGAGAGTATACTCTAGTTGGCAATAGCATGAGCCTGTTAAGAATTATGTCTTCCAATTATTCTGAAACTTCTTTAGAGTGGATACAAGAGCGATTGCAGGTTTTGCAACCCTACCTGATTACTAAGGCTGAGCGGGGAATTATCGGCAAGAGTCGCTATGCCACAAGATTACGGCAAGAGATTAAAAAGGCGAGTGAAGATCGACAATCAGTATTGATTCTGGGCGAACCCGGATTAGATAAAGACAATATTGCGGCTCTGATTCATTTTAATTCGGCACACCGACGAGAAGCGATCGCCAAGGTAAATTGCAGTCTTGTCCAAACCAGTGGCGCAGATTTATTTGGACGTGCAGGTGGAAATCATGGTTTATTGACATATTTGGGAAAGGGAACTCTCGTTTTAAATAATATTCAAGAGTTGCCAAAAGAACTGATTCCGCAAATTGTCCAACTTCTAGAAAATGGAACCTTCAGGCAAGTCGGCAGTGTTGAAACTGATCCACCTCTGACCTGCGAAGCAAGGATCATCATGGTTTCCGAGAAACGTCAATCGGCTTGTGAATCCCATGTTAAACATTCGATTAAGGTTCCATCCTTAAGAGTGCGAAAAGTCGATATTAAACCCCATGTAGAATATTACATCAGTCTATTTTGTCGCGATCGCGGGATTCCCAAGCCCACGATCACTGCTGAAGCTCTACGCAGTCTCCAAAGCTATGACTTCACAGGAAATCTCAAAGAACTGCAATTATTGGTAGAACGAGCAATATTGCAGTCACAGGGTGCGCGATCGCTAGATGAATCAGTATTTTGGTCAACGCAACCCAAGGGCAAAAAGTTTCGATTTAATCTACTCAATGCCTTTCCTGATCTACGTCGATTTTTACGCAGTGACTGGTTTCCTGACCGCATTAACTATGGATTTACCTTCACTTTTTTTGCAATTGTTGTCGCAACGCTGTTTTTAGCGCCACAAAGCCGCGATCGTAATATTGCGCTTAACTTTTTTTGGGCATGGTGGTGGCCATTAATCTTAATTAGCTTTCCCTTTGTGGGACGGCTATGGTGTTCCATCTGTCCGTTTATGATTTACGGCGAAGTTGTGCAGAAGCTCTCTTTGTGGCTATTTCCTCGTCAACTTAAATCTTGGAATCGTGATTGGGCAGAACGTTGGGGAGGTTGGTTCTTATTCGGTCTATTTGTGTTGATTTATCTTTGGGAAGAACTGTGGGATTTACAAAATACTGCTTATCTTTCCGCCTATTTATTACTATTGATTACGGCTGGAGCAATGATCTGTTCCCTCATTTTTGAGCGTCGGTACTGGTGTCGCTATCTCTGTCCGATTGGAGGCATGAATGGGCTATTTGCCAAACTCTCAATGACAGAATTACGCGCTCAGCAGGGAACCTGTTCAGCAGAATGTACAACCTATCAATGCTATAAAGGCGGTGTTCAAAAAGGCGAAGGTCTAGAGACAAATGGATGTCCGCTTTATTCCCATCCTGCTCAATTGCAAGATAATCGCGACTGTGTTTTATGTATGACCTGTCTCAAGGCTTGTCCCCATCGATCGGTGGAGTTCAATCTCCGACCTCCTGCGATCGAATTATGGACAACCCATGTTCCGCGTACCTATGAAGTGGCATTGCTATTGTTATTGCTAGGTGGCGCATTTTTGCATCGATTGCCAGAAATCGAAACAGCTCTGGGTTTGCCGACTAGTAAAGAAATTTTCTTGCCACATTTAGTCGTATCGCTACTTATTTTAATTGTGGCGGCACTCATTCCCTTAGCTGCCCATGGAATTATGCGATCGCTCTATTGGCTCACAATCATCTGGAAAAAGAATTGCGAAGGTTATCAGCTTCCCTACGGTATTACTACCCACAAGCCTAGACCATTTATTCAGCTTGCCTATGGATATTTGCCCTTAGTTTTGGGAGCAAATCTAGCGCATTATCTACGCTTGTTTCTGCAAGAAGCGGGGCGCATATTACCAGTTAGTTGGGCGACTTTTGGACTAGATGGATCTAGTCTGCCAATTTTTATCGCGCATCCTGCGGTGATTGAGTTTCTGCAAGGAACGACGTTAATTTTCTCCGTATTATTGACATGGGCTTTGACCCAAAAAATCGCTCGACAAACTTGGCGATCGCTACTTCCTCAGCATTTGAGTACCTTAGTTTTAGCGATCGCCTTATGGCTAATTATTGTTATCCCTGCTTAAAGAACCCATTTAAGAATCACATGATACTTACAATCTTGTTTAAAGCTCTCGGTGTTTAGCCCCCTAAATCCCCCAATTCTGGGGGACTTATAGCTGTAGCCATTCTTGTTAGGACATAAAACCCAAATAGTGTGAGGCGGCGCTTCGCGCCGCCTCACACTATTTGGGTTTTGATTTGTCCTGATACAGGTGGCTATAGCTATAAATATAGTTCCCCCCAGAATTGGGGGGGGTAGGGGGGCTAAAATTACAATTCTTAAATGGTTTCTAAAGAGGAGAGATAATGCTTCGCATTATTTCTCCTCTTTTTTATTTTTCGATCATCTGATCGTATAGTTGAGCAGTTTTTTCGAGCATGATTTCATTGGAAAAAAGTTGACGATAGCGACTGTAACCCTCCTTCGCAAAGCGATCGCGTAAATCTCGATCAGTAATTAGTTCCGCAAGCTTAGCTGCCAAGCTATCAGGATCACGGGGCATGACGATAAAACCTGTTTGGCGATCGCTGACCTGCTCAGCAATACCTCCCACACAAGTACCGACCACGGGCTTGCCTTGAGACATCGCTTCTGCACAGGCAAGACTGCAAGCCTCTTGCAGCGAAGGCAGGACAAAAATATCAAAGAGTTCCAACAAGTTGGGTAAATCTTCGAGATAGCCTGTAAAAATCACGCGATCGCCGATCCCTAAATCCTGAGCTTCCTGTTTGAGAGAAGCCTCTAACTCACCATTCCCAGCGATGACTAAGCGCAGGTTATCTCCTTGCAATTTGGCAAAAGCCTGAAGTAAATAGGTTAAGCCCTTTGCCTCATCTAGTCGTGCGGCTGTCCCCAGAATGATTTGATTAGCAGGATCTAGCTGAAATTTCTGAGCAAGTTCTAATGATTTGTCCAAATCGAGAATTGGCTCTTTGACTCCGTTATAAATTAAATGGAGCTTGTTTTTATTCAATCCTAATTCACATAAAAGATTATATTCAGCTTCACAAACACAAATTACGCGATCAGCTAACCAATTACTAAACCAGCAGGACATCTGATAGCTAAATTTTGCTCCTGCTCCATGATAGCCATGCACCGTAAAGAGAATTGGAACTTTGCTTAATGCTAAATGTACAGCTAACATTAATTCATGAGCGCCATGAATATGCACAAGATCGATCGCTTGTTCTTTTTGAATTTCCTTAATTGCTGAGATCAGTTCAGGAAAACCTTTAAAAAAATTGATCTCCCACTTGGTATAGGCTCGCTGCAAGATTGGTAAAGCTCGAAATTGCGGAGCACCTTTCCCGTCGGGGGCTAATAGCGATATTTTGTAGCGATCGCCAAGTCCTTTGATCAAACTAAGAGCTTGTTTTTCTGTGCCACCTTGATTCAGGTACGGCAAAATGAATAAAATATGTTTTTTCACTGTATATTTTGTTGTGTTTCTCGTGATAGCTACAGCAAATAGAGCTTATAGCGCTTTGCGCTCAAACCCAAACGAAGAGATTTTTTGAAGGTGTTGTGAAGCAGCACCTTCAAAAAATCTCTTCGTTTGATTGATAATTGATGTAATTTATAGCAGTTATAATTGAGAGAAGTCAAAACCCAAAAGTTAGAGGTATGGGGATGGTACAAGCACTAGTTGACTGCGATCGCATGACTTTTGAAGAGTTTATCGATTGGTATCCCGAAGATGGTAAGCGCTATGAGCTATATAGAGGAGTGGTTAGAGAAATGATGCCTATAGGTGATCATGAATTAGCTAGTAGCTTTTTGTCTGAGGAACTAACTTTAGAGGTTCGTAGCAACCATTCTAACTATCGTGTTAGTAGGATGTGTTTATTAAAGCCAGAAATGGCGGAGACAGGTTTTATTCCTGATGTAGTGGTCATAGATCGGCGGGAATTAGTCAATGAACCTCTCTGGCAAAAGTCTTCGGTAATTCAAAATGGAAAGACTGTGCCTTTAGTAATTGAGGTGGTAAGTACCAATTGGCGCAATGATTATGCGGTGAAATTAGCAGAATATGAAGCCATGGGAATTGCTGAATATTGGATCGTAGACTATTTAGCTCTAGGAGCAGTACGACATATTGGTAAGCCAAAGCAGCCCACGGTAACAGTTTGCAAATTAATCGAAGGAGAATATCAGCTATTTCTATTTACTGCTGGCAAAAAGATTGAATCTGATATTTTACCCGAACTAAATTTGATGACAGATGTTATATTCCAAGCTGCTATAGAGATTTCTTGAAAGTGTTGCAAAGCAACACTTTCAAGAAATCTCTGGATTTGGATTTGAGCGCAAAGTGCTGTAACACTATCCTAAACTTAATGGCATTTCTAGAGAATGCGCTAATAGAAACTCCCGATCGCTTAATACCTGTCTAGTTTCGCCATCATAGACAATTTTCCCCTCACTCAAGACTACAGTGCGATCGCATAGCTCAAGAACTAAGTCCAGATCGTGGGTGGCAATTAATTGAGTTTCAGGTAAAGTTTGCAAAAGCTGGATTAACTGACGACGCGATCGCGGATCGAGTTGGGCGGATGGTTCATCAAATACTAAAACCTGCGGCTGCATCGCTAAAACTCCTGCGATCGCCACTCGTTTTTTTTCACCACCCGAAAGATTATGGGATAGACGCTCTCGATACTTAGCTACATCCAATCCAACTGCCACTAAAGCCTCTGCAACCCGTTTTTTTAAATGATCACCTCGGAGCCCTTGATTCATTACCCCAAAAGCAACATCTTCCCAAATCGTGGGCATAAATAATTGGTCGTCTGGATTCTGAAATACTAGACCGACAAAATTCCGAATTGCGGTTAAATTGCGTGATACTACCAGCATTTCCCCAATGACAATTTCACCCTGCTGTGGCATGAGCAGTCCATTGAGATGCAGAAGTAATGTTGATTTACCTGAACCATTTGCACCAATAATCGCGACTTTTTCGGTTGCCGCGATCTGGAGATTGATCCCTTTTAAAGCCTGAATACCATCAGGGTAGCGATAGCTGAGGTTCTCAATGGAAATAGGATTGTGATGCAAAGCACTCTAACTAATAAAAACTTGACCAACTAAGATTACGATCATAACGCAAGCAATGGCTAAGCCATCGCACCAGTTACCTGTGGCTGATTCCATGATCATCGGAGTGCCTTGATAACCACGAGCTAGCATCGCTTGATAAATGCGATCGCCGCGATCGTAGGTACGAATAAACAGGACTCCGAGCATATTCCCTAACACTTGTCTTTGCCATGCGCGATCGCGGCGTTGATGATTATAGAGATTGTGGGGATCAAAATTACGGGCGGTAGCCGCACGACGCATCGCCTTAAACTCATTAATTAGCACGCCAATATAGCGATACATGGAAGCAAGAATGCTAATTAGCAATGGGGGCATTTTGAGAGTAACTAGAGCTTGCAGTAATAAGGGAACGGAAGTACTGAGGGTAAGAATATTTAAGAGAAGTAAAGATAGAAAAGCTTTGATACTCACACTTCCTAAAATCATTAATCCATTAGTGGTAATTTGCAGCCATCCCCATTGCCAGAGTATGTTTCCGCCGCCCCGAAATAGAGTTCCTAAAAGAATGACACTCATAAACATTAATTCGATCGCCATGCGTTTAGCAAGAACTCCTAAATCGACTTTGCTCCAATAGAGAATGGGTAAAGTCATAGCTGCATATAGCGCCCAAGTCCACCATCTGCCCATGGACGTTAAAGCGATCGCAAATACCAATAGAAATATACAGAGCAATCGTGTATGCACAGCTAAGCGATTCCATATATTTAGGCGATCGCTCTGGGATAGAGACAGGCGATCGCTGGATTGAGTTAGATGAATGTGGAGCAGCATAGACCTAGCTTTTATTTTGGTTCAGATTTGCGTACAGCGAGCTTTCCAATTCCCCACGCTAAGCCAAATACGACTAATGTACCTGTAATTCCTGCGAGAGCCGTGGATACCTTCTCATTAGGAACTGCTTTGAGAGAATATTCTTCAAAAATCTGGGAGAAGGGAAGCTGTTTGGTCGGCGGTTCTGCGATCGCTTTTTCTTCAAATTTTAAATCTTGAGAAACTCGATCTAATCCGTCAGGATCTTTACTAGCAAAGGGTGACACAAATGCAGCAATACTTAGAGCTAAAGCTAATCCTGACAATACAAAAATGTGGTTTTTATGCATTTATTTGTGGTGACTTAAAAGTTATCTAATTCGGTTTGCTTGACTGCAAAATTAGGAGCATCATAAATTAACTCAGGACGAGTCTTCCAGATAAAACTAGTTACGGCAAGGGTGATGAATGCTTCACCAATACCGATCATGAAATGCCACAATAGCATCGCTGTCATTCCTAAAGCTAAGGGAACTGTATCTGATAGAGCGAGAAGCACAGCGCAAACAGCGGCTGCCACGACTACACTTGTCCATGAAGCGATCGCTGTGCTGACACTCATGCCTAGCCATGTATTGCGACCAATTACGAACCTAATCACTCGATAAAGATAATAACCACCAAAGGTTCCCATTAGTCCCATAATCGTGATATTGGCTCCTAAAGCAGTTAGTCCACCATCCTGAAACATGATGGTCTGCACAATGAAAACCACCGACATGACTAACGAGCCAGCCCAAGGACCAAGCAAGATTCCTGCTAGAGTTCCACCCATTAAGTGTCCAGATGTGCCACCGACAATTGGGAAGTTGATCATCTGTGCGGCAAAGATAAAAGCGGCACTTACACCCATCAGAGGAACAGTGCGTTCTTTATACTCTGATTGCACACGATTCAGAGAGAGCGCAATTAAGGCGATCGCTATACCTCCTGTAACCAAACTCACTGGCAAACTGAGGTAGCCGTCGGGAATATGCATTGCTAAATGAACTGGAAACGAAAACATCTACACCTCATAAGTTGATCTTTATGATAATGATGGGCGGCGCGAAGCGCCGCCCATCATTATCATAAAGATATTTGACTAGTTTCGCATCCAAAATAACAGAAAGTTAATGTGGCGGCGACAATACGGGCTGTCTAGCTAACCGCTACTTGAAAAGGAGCAACCCGCCATAGCTGTTCTAATTTTGCCGCTGGCATCGTCAAATAGAGAATATCTCCTGCACTTAGAGAAGCTTCCAATAAGTTCCATCCATGAATCGTTTGGCAGGAAGTTTCGATATAGAGAGGTACAAAATCTGCGGTCATGGAAGCTTCACAGACAGGTTTTCCACAGAATGGATGATTAGGGGTAATCATAGTGGCGATCGCTACCCAGAGGCTGTCGGCGACAATGCCATTGCCAAGAATGCGTCCACCTAGCGCCGAAGAAGCAAAGGCGGGAGCCGCAATTTCAGGCGGACTGAGAACTGCTTCAAAATCAAATACTTCCTGCGCCATGCTGGCATAGTAGGGATCGTCATAACGCACGACCACCCGACAACGGGGTGCAATTCCCTTAGCATTCAGCGCAATTTCTAAATTTGCCGTGTCGTTACTGGTTACAGCAAGTAGACTTTCAGCTTTTTCGAGATTAGCAGCCTTGAGCGTCGTGGGTAGGCTGGCATCACCATGAATAACAGGAATATTTTGCGATCGCACCGTATCTAAAAAACGATTATTGAGATCGCGTTCTATAACTAGAACTTCATAGCCATAGCTAACCAGTTGTAGCGCTGTCTGCACACCGACACTTCCCAAGCCACAAACAACAATATGATTGCGTTGAGGCACTCGCGCCGCGTCCCAGAAATTTCTCAATCTGGAACCGAGAATAAAATCATTTAAAATCGCATAAAAGATTCCCACTACAGCCGTTCCAATCAGCATCATGATGATCGTAAAAATTTTGATGCTATCGGGAGAATATTCCACAACTTGCTCATTTCCACCTGCGCCTGTAATCATCCCCACCGAGAAATAGAGAGCATTCACTAAGGAAATATTCATTTGAAAGCTGGTATAAACCACCGTTGCCGAAAAAATCGTTAGCAATAGAGCGATCGCTGTAAATAGAACGGCGCGACCATGTTCATGAAAATGGCGAAAGCTCATAAAGAGTTTGGATATTTTCTGCAAGATTGGGCGTGATGCAGTTCTGACACTGGGCTGAGTGCCAAGTAATAGGCGATCGCCGATTTGCAAAGTTCGACCATTTAGTACGGCACTGACCAGATCGACTTTGCTCTCGTCGTAGGGTAGGTAATAGATCAACATGCGCGATCGATCTTCCCAAAAATCGGACAGGGGTTTCCCAAACCAAGGATGATGATCATCAATATATTCTTCATGAATCGGCCAAGTCTGGTTAAATAGGCGCAGTTGCCCGATCGCCTGACTTCCCATCGCACTAAAGGCAAATACAGGGGCCGCCAGAGCCGCTACACTCATGGTCAAATGATTGGGCAAGGTCAAGTCTAGACGCACGCCCAAACTGGAGTTAAATAATCGATTAATAATTCTGACATGGGGATTAAGTACCCTTGCTTGCATCAAAATTGTCAGGTTACGAGTCTCATCGGCTCCTGCCAAAATTAAAGTCTGAGCATCGCGAATTCCTGCGGCAAGCAATGTCTCGGCAGCCGCCAAATCACCAATAATAATTTCGGTATCCGCTTGATGAATCGGGCGATCGTGTATGCCCACAACAAGACAACCTTGCTGTTTCAGCAAACCCAAAATTTTGTAACCCGTGCGATCCAGACCACAGATGATAATGCGGGGTTTCATTGCTTATGCGCGATGGCGATCGCTACCCATAGTACTATCGTGACTATTGTGAGCTATCGATGACATTGTGACTGTAGCTGATAATACCTGTGTCTCCTAAATCTCAGTATGGTGTCCTCTCAAGCCAGAAAATTAGTCTGAACATGCGCCCGAAGTCTAGGACAAGGCGATCGCTACGAAATATTTAGGTGTTGCCGTATTATTTGACGAATCTGGGTACAGGTAGAAAAAGCATCATTGGCAATTGTTTGGTCGGCAGATATGCCAGGGTATCGGAACTCAACAGCATAAACTGTTAGCTCATCAAGGTTATTTCGTAGATATTCCCAACTTGGTTCCATTGTCAAGAATGCATCTAACAATTTCGTTAAGTCATGAGTTCTACCAAAAGCAATATTGTTTTCTTGCAGACAGGCTTTTAAGTATTTCTCTATGCATTGCTGACTATGAAAGCAGACAGCATCATAGTTGGGATTATTTTCAACATCGATTTCTCTTTGGGCAGTTGCAAAGTCTCCTTCCGCTTTATCAACCCACTCTTGCGTGATTGGTTTCATAGAGAATACGACCTCTTTGGAGAATGTCTTGAATAAAAAAATCACCCATCTCTAAACGCTGTTGAATTTGTTTGGATGTTCGAGCGATTAAATCCAGTGGGAAGGTCGGTCTGAGTTTTTTGCGGATTTCGATCGCTTTATAAACTGGCAGTCCTTCAAATGGCAATATCACCAGTAAATCAACGTCGGAGTCTTGATTTGGTTGACCATAGGCATAGGAACCAAACAGAATGATTTGATCGGGCTGAAACTGCTCGACAATCTGTTGACTATATGATTGAATTTGGCTATAGCTAATCATTTTGACTAAAGCTTAATGGCTTAATTCGTTTTTATAATAACATCAGGACGATCGCTACTTTCATATTTTGCCACAGGCGATCGCTGTTAACTGGCGGCTAAAGATAAAGGTTAAATTGCCGATAAGTCCGTGCTTTCCACTAGTTTGGCATAATACAAAAATCGCACTAGCTCAAAAAATTGCGCTAAGCTAAATAAAGTTTCTTAGAAAACTACAAGGTGAGAAATGATTACCCAATCAATGGTGCAGCCATCGTCACTCATACCTGTAGGGATGAATATTGTTCTTTTAGGTAATGTCTTTCTATTTCATCTCACGGATGATTTGCAAGATCGCTTAGAAAACCTCTTAGATCGAAAGAAAGCAGATGCCTTCACAAATGAGCAAATTGCTGAACTTGAAGGGATTACTGAACTATCTCGCATTTTTACTCTGATTAATGCCCAAATTGCTGAAAAAGCCCCATGGTGTCCCCTCAAGCCAGAATGAGATTCTTACGTTTTTGAGTTTAGAGAGAAAATGCCTTTTTGCAAGACTTTTAGCATATAGCCGAAAGATCTTTCTTCATCGCAATCGAATTTCTCAATCATTTTTCCCAATAATTTATTTAGCTCAATTAGAGTTTTGTCTTGGAGCATTCTGTATATATCTTGTCCAAGTAGATAGATATTTGCATCAAGGAAATCAACATTCCCACTAGAAAGTTCTGCTGCTAATTCATTGAAGATTCTCTCCTCGTCATCGTCTTCATATTTCGATAAGATAAACTCAATGTCTTCCAAATCTTTTTTTGTGCGTTCTCCGCGATCGCCCCAAGCAAAAATCTTGAGGACTACAAAAGATGGAATATCAATTACTTGGATTTTCAAATCATCAATATTAGCGGTTATGGCATGAGAGAGCGCTTCATCAAAGCCAAAAACACTCATAGGATTGCCACTATCAGCCCAAACAATCTCCTGGTCGGGTTCACCAATTGCGCCAAAAGGTACGATATCAACATCGATAGCGGTTTCAATATGTCTGAATCTATGAGCAGTTTTTGTAGATTGAAAGATTGGAGGATTGCCATCTATTAAGGCTTCACCTAGTTTTTGATAAGTTTCCCAGCTATCTATAGATATTGCCACGTCCCAGTCTTTTGTTCCTCTTCCTTCTCCGAACTTTTGATCAAATATAATTAACCTAGCTCCCGCACCAACTAAAATCATTGGTAAATTTAGCACTTTAACAATGGCGATTAAATCGGCTAAAACCTGCTTTTCTCTAGAATCAATCATTACCTTTGAGCTAATTCCGCAATATATTTGTCAAAAATAAGTTGGGCTGTTTCTCTCAAACGACTATCCCCAGTACGGACTAGTTCAGCATGAACGAGTAATGGATGAATAAGATTATTAAATTCTCCTTTGGCGAAAAGATAATTGAGAGCGCGCAGATCATGTTGTGTGTCAAGCTCTTGATGGAACTCTATATTTCCATCAGGATCGGGTTTTAGTCTTAACTTTACCGCTAACGGAAGGTAATTAAACGTTTTGCGAATGTATAGTATCGCGCCTACAGGACGAAGATATTGAGTCATTATTGAAGCTGCAAGTTCACCACCAATTAAATAGCCATCTTTGTGAGCATTTAGCTTAAGCTCATCTTCTATATCCGAAAAATTTTGGCTCCCTATATATCTAAATTTTCTTATTAATAATTTTAAATGTAGTCTTTCAGCGTATCCTAACTCCCATCTTTCAAAAAGTTTAACGTAGTCGATGATTTCATATCCTTTGCGAGTACGTTTGATATAATCAAGTTTTTCAAGCTTTTCAAGTGTATTTTTTAATGTTTCAGACGTAATTCCACCTATAAGGTGACGATTAATGTCCCAGTAATTTTCATCACTTGCAATAATTGAGGGATCTTTAAGAATGAAATATATTACTTGCAATACAGGAACAGTGATCTCTAAGGATCTATTTGGATTTTCTTGATTGCGAATGATCATATAGATTCCCGAACTATTGAGATAGACACTTCCATTAACATCAATAAATTCAATGTTTCTCTTTAATAGCTCGTCTATAACCTCAGTGGATAAATTACGAGTAACTAATAAAGGTCTTTGTTTATCATTCAGTCTTTTTCCTAAATTGGCAAAATATTCAGCAACTTGCTCAACTATGTCATTTGTTATCCCAGTTTTGATCTCACATATATAATGAGCTGTCTTATCAGATGTACTAATTATTAACTCTCCATCAGCTAAAACCTCACTAGAAAAATAAGGCTCGCCTTGAATATTCGCTTCAATATTGGGTAAAGATTCAAGATAAGCTATACACTTTTGAAATAGTGGGTTTTTGGGACGCATAGACTATTTCTCACTTAAATTTTATTAAATCTAATTATACCTCCTCCTCCAAAACTTTACCTCAAAACCATTAATTCCATGTGCCACTGAGTCCGAAAATATGGCAAATTAGAGGATCGCATCATAGTTAAAAACTACCTCGATAAACGAAGTTTAAATTAATGACATTAAAAGTTGGAATTTTAGGATTTGGTGGATTAGGGCAAGCAGCGGCGAAATTGCTTAGCGCTAAGCAAGAAATGCAGCTAGTCGTAGCTGCCGACAAAGAAGGCTTTGCCTATGACCCACAGGGGCTAGATGCTAACAAAGCGATCGCCGCTTATCAAAAACAAGGCTCACTGGGCTATCTCGAAGGATCGGGAATTCTCACACAAGACAGCATTGCTGAGGCGATCGCTACCGCCAAGGATGTCGATGGTTATTTCCTCGCATTGCCGAATCTGCCCAATACCTTCATGGCAAGCGTGGCTAAGCAATTCATCGCTTCAGGTTGGCAGGGTGTGCTAGTTGACGCAATCAAACGCACTAGCGCCGTTGAGCAAATGATTGCCCTTGCCCCAGAACTAAAAGCCGCAGGCATTACCTATATGTCTGGTTGTGGCGCAACCCCCGGATTATTAACAGCCGCCGCCGCGATCGCCGCCCAGAGCTTTGCCGAAGTCCACAAGGTCGAGATTACCTTCGGGGTCGGTATTGCCAACTGGAACGCCTATCGCGCTACCATCCGCGAAGATATCGCCCATATGTCGGGTTATACCGTCGATATGGCTCAAGCAATGACCGATGCAGAAGTGGAAGCATTGCTCGAAAAGACCAATGGCTTAATCTCTCTGGAAAATATGGAACATGCCGATGACATTATGTTAGAGCGTGTGGGTATTTGCGATCGTGATCGGGTCACCGTTGGCGGCGTAGTTGATACGCGCAATCCGAAGAAGCCTCTCAGTACCAATATGAAGCTGACAGGTCGCACCTTTGATGGCAAGATCTCGACGCATACTTTCACGCTTGGCGATGAAACCAGCATGGCGGCGAATGTCTGCGGGCCAGCGTTTGGCTATCTCAAGGCAGGGAAGCAGTTCCATCAACGCGGTATTTATGGGTTAATGACTGCTGCGGAAGTGATGCCTGCGTTTGTCCACTAATTCTATCTGGAATCTAGAAGCATATTTGTAGGGCGCGTTAGCGAAAGCGTAACGTGTCTTACGTAAGAAATTAGGACTTGAGCTTTTATCCAATAAATCAAGTTCTTGGCTAAAAGCTCAAGTCCACTTCAGTGGACTACGAGAAATGAGACTAAGGCAATCTCGCTAGCTATTCGAGCTTTGAAATACCTATCATGCAAAGCTTTGGCTATTTATCATGTTTGGCTTCCCTGAAACACCTATAGAGCCTAATATTTAACTAAATTTTGAAGGAATTTATGAATACTGACGCTTCTATCATTTCGATTGAGTACCTAGATATTCTCCGAAGTTTGCCAGAAATTCAAGCCTACAAGAAAATTTCCTATGAGTTATTGAATATAAAGGCACGTCAAAAAATATTAGAGGTAGGTTGTGCAACAGGGGAAGACGTTAGAGCCTTAGCAGAGCGAGTTGGACTCAAAGGTCAGGTTGTGGGTATAGATGTTGACATAGCCATGATTGAGGAGGCGCAAAAGCGAACGAAAAACGCATCATTACCAATCAAGTTTGACCAAGGCGACGCTGAAAAGCTTAACTTTGCCGATCATAGTTTTGATGGATGTCGAGCAGAGCGGTTACTTCACCTGTTGGATCAGCCTCTTAAAGCTTTACAGGAAATGACTCGTGTGGTTCGTCCCGGAGGGCGCGTGGTTTTAGGAGAACCCGACTGGGCAACGTTAGCAATCTATCCATCTGGTCCTTCGATAGATACATCAGTCTTTGAGTTTGATCAAAGTGCCATTATGGGTCGTCGATTGTCCAGCTTATTCAAACAAGCAGGATTACAAGTTTTAAAGATTGTTCCTGTAACCTGTGTGATAACAGATTTTTCTTTAGCTAATCAAGCTTTTCACCTCAAATCTCAAATTCTCTCCGCAGTAAATCGAGGTATGATTTCTAATTCCATCGCTTTGGAATGGCTGATCGACCTTGCGGAGAGTGCCCAGAAAGGAGAATTTTTCTCATCCCTTACTGGCTTTATTGTCTGCGGACAAAAGCCCTTAGATTAAGTCTCAAGATATTGCTTTTTGAGTTCACGCACGATTGAAATGTAGTTCTGCATTGCTTCCTCGTTTTGACCAGCTTTAACCAAATGTACCGACTTGGCAACTTTGTCATAAAGGCTGACAAAAATTAGTTCTCCATTAGGTAGCGCACTAATACGAGTAACGATTTCTGGCGCGATCGCATAATACTCATCAATCATTTCCGAGCCATTCTCAACAGAACTCATATAGTCATCTCGGAATTGTCTTAAAACAGTTAGCTCTTCACAATCATCAGGTAGCCCTTTTGCTTCAACACAGGCAGTTGTAATAAAACAACCTTTCTTCTTTTTGTTAGGGTTATATAATTTTAACATTTCTTGTTTATCTTCTTCAACAGCCCCTTTTGCTGTCTGCAAATCAATTGTGTATCTATTGCCTAGTGTTGATGTTACATTCCTGTAGGTATAAACTCTTCCACCACCAAGCCCAGCAAATTCCCTGTAGGGGATTCCATCTTCTTCCCCTTCACTACCTGCATCAATCCAAACACTAGGATTGACAGTCGCACCTCGGAAAAGTATGTCACGATCGCGATCTGGTCCAACAACCCAAGTGTGAGAAGTGAAAGCCCAATGAGCACCATCATTCACTCCATCATTCACGTTTCCCGTTGCACCATTGACATCTAATACTAAACCACCGCCAGCAACTCCAAAAGAGCCTTTGCTACTAGTATCAATGCCGCTAATACCAAAATATTCTTTTGCAATAATTACAAAACTTTTGGAAAGAGTGCTACAGTCACCAAATTTTTTTCCGTTAAGAAATTCTGTGGGCGATGTAGGTGTCATATCATAAGCAAAGCCACTCCGATTTATATAGTTTTGAACTAACTGATCTAAAACTTGAGTTTCTGTGCCATTGACATCTATCCCATTCACTAAAGTTGCAGCCATAGAATAAGTGTCAAGGAATGCTTGTCTCTCTTGAACTGATTTAGGATTAATAGCTCGTTGAACAACTCCGTTAGCTACTCTCTCCGCAACAGAAACTAGCTTACTTGCTTTTTTCTGCAAAATATCTGATCGCTGCACAGCCCCCCCATTTTGTTGCACCACATGAGTCAACTCATGGGCAATCAACTCCTGCCCACCTCGACTACTTGGTTCATAAGCCCCCTGACGAAAGAACACATCCTGCCCTGTCGTAAAAGCTTTTGCTTGAATCGATTTATTTAATTGGTCAGACTGCGAATCTGTATGTACCTTTACGCCACTAAAGTCTGCGCCCATCGCCTGTCCCATCGCCTGTTGCAGATTTGCATCTAGCGATTGACCACTGCCTCGCGCACTTTGAATTGAGGATTCTAAATCCGTTGATGCTTCCCCGCCTCCAAGGTTTTCACGTCTTTGTACTAAAGGCTTCATTTGCAACTCTTCATCTTCTTCCATCTCTTGTCGCTGAATTGGCTGATTTTGTGAAGTAGTTGATGCATTAGTTGATGAATTAATTTGTTGAACTACCCTAGCCGCAGTAGCATCAGCCTCCTGTTCATACTTGTCATTTGGCTCGCCAATGGCAAGCTTTGCTTGGATCGCTATTCTCTCGGCAGCCTTTGCCCTCAATCGATTCTCAGACTTTCGCTGAACTGGTGGAGGTTCAGGATTCATGGTGAACTCTTTTGCATCTTCCTGTTCCTCTTCACTTTTCTCTTCTTCTATAGATTCTTGCCTTTGAATTGACTGATTTTGTAAGGCTGCAATATTTCTCTCAGCAGCGATCGCCTTCAATGGATTTCCAGATTTTCTTTGAACTGTTGTTGCTAATTCTGGTTTTGGCGTATTAATTATTTTTTCTAGGAAATTTTCAGAATATCCTGACTTGCGTGAAACCGTCTCTTCTTTCTCATCAGACTCTAATGGAGCAAAAGGTCTAGGTTGCAGATTTAGAGATGTAGGCTTTACTAAGGATGAAGCTTTTGTGGATCTGTCGTTAGTATGTCCCATCTCTAGTTAGCTCTTAGTATTTCTAGAAAAGTTTAAGCAGAATTTTAATTGGGTATCATTATCGCATAACCAGACTGTATAAACACTAGGAAATATATAGCAATCCTAAGTTTTCTAGAATCAGGACGCGCAAAACATAGTCAGGAAATGGTATTGTAATTGGCAACTGTTTTAGAAGCTCCACTTAAACGCCAAAATCTTGCGATTTTTCTCGCCGATCGCCACCCTAGGTATTCCCTATGACATAACCCTTCAGGATTCTCTTCTTCTAACACAAGCGACGACAGCTATAGGTAATCTATAAAGTTTTAATACATTTATATACAACTCATATAATTCTAAATTATAGATATACACGATCTCACACATAGCTCAGTTATAGTCATTTTAAGTAAGATAACAACCTTTAGAAACAGTCGTATCGCCTGTAATAAAAGTTATAGAGCAGGAGATTCATAATGAGAATTGCCCAAGTTGCACCACTATGGGAACAGGTTCCTCCCCCCGCTTATGGCGGCACTGAACTCGTAGTAAGTTTGCTCACAGAGGAATTAGTTAAGCGTGGTCATGATGTCACTCTATTTGCTTCAGGTGATTCTACGACCTCAGCCAAATTAGAATCAGTGCATCCTCGAGCATTACGATTGGATAGTAGCGTTAAAGATCCTAACATCTATGACATGTTAAATATGAGTCGTGTGTATGAAAATGCTGCTCAATTTGACATAATTCATTCCCATGTTGGTTGCGTAGCATTACCCTATACTAACTTAGTAAAAACGCCTACAGTTCATACTCTCCACGGCATTTTTACACCTGACAATGAGAAACTATTTAGCCATGTGCGAAATCAACCATTCATTAGTATTTCCAACTCACAGAGGGATACGAGTCTAGGCTTAAACTATGTATCCACAGTTTATAACGGTATTGCTCCTAATACTTATAACTTTTATCCTCAGCCAGAACATCCACCGTATCTGGCTTTTTTGGGACGAATGTCGCCTGAGAAGGGCGCACATTTAGCGATTGAAATTGCTCAACGTTCTGGATGGCATCTTAAGATGGCAGGAAAAATCGATCCCAATCCCGTCGATTTAGAATATTTTGATCAAAAAATCCGGCCTCATATTGATGGAAAACAGATCGAATTTTTAGGTGAAGCAAATCATCAACAGAAAAGCATTCTCATGGGTGGAGCCGTGGCAACTCTCTTCCCGATTACATGGAAAGAACCATTCGGACTAGTGATGATTGAGTCGATGGTTACAGGTACGCCTGTCATTGCCATGAGTTTAGGCTCAGCTCCTGAGGTGATTGCTCACGGAGTAAGCGGCTTTCTCTGCCAAAACGTCGATGAATGTATAGCCGCGATCGCACCTGCTGCCAAGTTGGATCGATACACCTGTCGAGAGCATGTCTTGATTAATTTCACAGCAAAGCGGATGGCTGACGGATATGAAGCTGTCTATCAGAAGATTTTGGGAGAGAAATATTCCCGAAATGGACAAAATCGAGATTTGGTAATGCAAACCTATTAGAGAATTGGGGGCGCGAAGCGCCCCCAATTCTCTAATCCAAAAGGAGAAAAATATTATGTTGAGTTTAAATAGACAGGCGATCGCACTCATTTCTGATCATGCTGATCCTGCGGCGGATATTGGATGCGAAGAAGCAGGTGGACAAAACGTATATGTGCGTCATGTGGGGGAAACCCTTGCATCTCTAGGTTGGCATGTGGATATGTTTACCCGCAAAGTCCATGCTGATGATGCGGTAATTGTGCAGCATTCGCCCCATTGTCGAACAATCCGACTCAAAGCAGGCGCAGAGACATATATCCCTAGAGATAGATTGTTTGAACATATGCCAGAGTTTGTGAGTTCATTCCAATCTTTTCAACGGACTCAAGGCTTGAATTATCCATTAATTCATACTAATTATTGGCTATCGGCTTGGGCAGGACTGGAGTTGCAAAAAACTAGTGGTATCCAATTGGTACATACTTATCACTCGTTAGGAGCCGTGAAATATCAATCTCTAGTCGAGATCCCTCAAGTTGCTAGTACTCGTTTGAGGGTTGAACGAGAGATTTTAGAAAGAGCTAATTGTGTTGTGGCAACTAGTCCTCAAGAACAGGAAACCTTGCGATCGCTTGTTTCAACTCGTGGGCAAATTGAAATAATTCCTTGCGGAACTGATACCGATAACTTTCGGTTAACGTCTAAGGCTCATGCGCGGACACAGTTGAAATTAGGTACTCATGAAAAAGTGATTCTTTATGTGGGTAGGTTTGATGAACGCAAGGGGATTGAGACTTTGGTAAGAGCTTTCGCGCTACTAAAGGAAAAGGATCTCCAAAATCTCAAGTTGATCATTGTTGGTGGAAGTTCGGCAAATATGCCTGATGGAGATGAAAGAAAAAGAATTGAAAATATCGTCAATGACTTAGGCTTAACAGATTACACTCTCTTTGCTGGTCGGATTGGGCATGATATTTTGCCGCTTTACTATACTGCGGCGGATGTTTGTGTGATTCCTAGTTACTATGAACCCTTTGGACTAGTAGCGATCGAGGCGATGGCTTGCGGTGTGCCTGTAGTTGCGTCTAATGTCGGCGGTCTAAAATTCACGATTATCCCTGAAGAAACTGGACTTTTAGTCGAACCAAAAGATATCGAAGCTTTTGCTAACGGCATTCATCGGATTCTTTTTGATGATCTATGGGTTAGAAAAATGCGGAAGCAAGCATCAGCAAATGTCAATCAGCGATTTAGTTGGACTGGAGTTACGATTCAATTGAGTGAACTCTATCGTCATGTGTTAGCGCGATCAATTATGCATGAGCAACCTTGGAGTTATAAAGTGCCAAGCATAAATAAATCGGCATAGATCAATTCATTCAGGTAATTAAGTAGAATTAATTGTAGGATGCTCTAGTGCGAAGTAACACATCCATTAGCGCACAATGATGGGTTACGCGATCGCTAACCCATCCTACAATTAATTCCAACGACTTACTTAGAAACATATCAATTTATCATTCTCTAAGGGAACTCCAAGGAAAAAATGATCCATATAAAACCCAAAAACATTGTGGCGGGCTACGCCCGCCACAATGTTTTTGGGTTTCAGTTATTTTGTGTAAGTCCCTAAGTGAGTAATTCAGTGAAGAATAAATTAATATACCGCTTTACCCTATTTTTATTGGCTTTAAGCCTATTCACAGGTTGTACTTTTAGTTTGAATGGAACTAGAGGATCTGGAGTTTTAAAAACTGAAGTTAGGGAAGTAACTACATTTTCAACTATCTCTTTTAATTCCGTTGGCAAGCTCAAGATTCAGCAGACAGGTAAGGAATCTCTCACAATTATTGCTGATGAAAATATTTTGCCAATTCTAGAGAGTCGCGTATCTGATCAAACCTTGTATATCAACAATGTAAACTCTTCAAGCATTGATCCCACTAAACCGATTGAGTTTATTGTAGAGGTGAAGAATCTAGAGAATTTGGATACTAAAGCGGTTGGTAGTATTGAAGTCAAAGATATTCAAGGCAAAAGGTTATCGGTTTCGCTTGATGGTGTGGGTAGTATGGCGATCGCAGGAAATGTTGATGTATTAGATCTCGATCTTTCTGGTGTGGGTAGCTTTAATGGTGAAGAGTTGAAGTCTAAGCAAGCTACTGTTCGCAATAAAGGTGTAGGGAGTGCTGTGGTTAATGTGAGTGAGCAGTTAGATGCATCTGTATCAGGTATAGGAGCGATCGAATATATTGGTTCTCCTCAAGTTACAGAATCTGTTAAAGGGCTGGGAGGAATCAAAAAAAGAACTTGAAATTTACAACAGCACAGGCGAAAGCTTATTTGCTTGCATACTATTTCATAGGGTTCTTTGATAAGGTGGAAAGCCTATGAAATAGTATGCAAAATCATAAGAAGACATTTCAATCCTCTTCGATCGCTTAGAAATCACGACCCACAGTAATAGCGATCGCCTTTAGGAAATAGATTGTTGATGCGATCGCCTAGAAATTACAACTCACAGTAGTAGCGATGGTGGCGGCGCAGGTAGTGATTGGTAGAGGAACATTATCCATTAAATGACCATCGCCATAGAATACGAGAATTCGCAGCAATAATACGCGGATAGTCGAGATCTTCACTGTAAGTGTTGCCAAGTCTTCTAGGCAGTTTGACGGTAACATAACGCGGCAGTTGCGAAATCGCTGTTGTGCCAAGCCAAGCTTCCAAATTAGCGATCGCCTCAGATTTTGTGATTGGTACTTGAAAATGATGGGTAATGAGTGCGGCGGCTTCCTGAGCATTGTTTGCCGACGAAGCATCGACATCATTGACAAACAACATCCGCGAGAATTCTTGCCGCAAGCGATCGGGGTCAGAATTTGAGTCAAGATAGTTTCTCATGGACTCTAATCCATCTCCCGTAGCTTCAAAGTAAACATAATCACCATCAAATAAATCCCAAGAAATCTCTCCTAACTCTCCCGCCATAATTGCTGCCAAGAGCATAGCGTCGATTGATTGCTGATCGAAATTGGGTGTGTGGTAGTTACGCCCTAAGCAAAACAGACCATCAGACAAAAGTATCCATCCCGTACTGGTATCCCCTGATTTAGCCACATAGCCATAATCTTTGTCAGGGCAATACACCTGATACAATCGCCCTTGACGCTCAGTTTGCAGATCATCAGCGATCGCATATTGATTGTTGTCCAAGCATGGATAGAAATTATCTTGAGGTAATCTCGTTGTGATGATATTCGCAAACCACTCTTTTAGTTCACTAGATGTTCTGTCCACGAATATCTTTAAATAGATAGGTCCGAGACTGGGATGTTCTCTCCAAATCCAATCCCAATCACGTTGAGATTGAGATGCTTGAGCCAGATCGGTTACTAGCATTTGTAATCACAGTTAAATCCTTGTAGTAATTACATAAAGTTTAGAAGTCTAGATATTTAATCTAGCTTCCAATTCTCAATATACGATATATCTATAGCGTTTACCAGTCTAGTGAAGTACGGGTTTGTTTTCCCGCCGAAGGCGGGGAAACAAACCTTTGTACCTCTCTTACTTGGTAAACGCTATAAGATCAAAAGAGCGATTTATTTAATTTTAGAGCCATTCAGTTACCTTTTGTAGCGTATTCAATCAATTCATTCACGAAATCAAGCGATCGCCTGTCATAGTCATAGTGATAGTCATAACTTTGCATGAAAAAATGATCGTCATCCAAACATGGCGATTTATACTGCTGATAATAGCTGTATTTAGCTTAGGTTTATCTATGGATTATTTATTAAAGTTGCCACTAATTGCCATTATTGGCATTCTAATCGTAGCTCTATTAGTGATTGGCCTTATTTACGCTCGCGATCGCTGGCAATCTGAGACTGATAAATTACGAGTCAAACTAACAAATGGACAGCAAGCAATTCAGACTCAAACCTATGACTCTAGAGAGATTCTAGATTTACCAGAGCCTGTGCAGCGATATTTTAAGGCTGTCCTTCACGATGGACAAGCGATCGTCACCAAGGCTGAAATCTCTCAGCATGGACAGTTTCATATGAATGAAACAGAAGATAAATGGCATGAGTTTACCGCTACACAACTTGTGGCTACCCAAAGGCTAGGCTTTGACTGGGATGCAAAAATCCAGATGTTTCCATTCATCAATGTATTTGTCCATGACACCTATTTGCTAGGAGAAGGAGATCTACAAGCCTCCATACTCGGTCTTTTCACGGTTGCCAAAATGCACAATACGACTGAATTAAACCAAGGCGAATTATTACGCTTCCTCGCAGAAACGGTTTGGTATCCGACATCGCTGTTACCTAGTCAAGGTGTGGTCTGGGAAGCGATCGATCAGCATTCTAGTCGCGCCACTTTGACCGATGGGAAAACAACTGCCTCGGTCGTGTTTCAGTTTGATGCTGAGGGATTAATTACCAGTATGCGGGCTGAAGCACGCTGTTATCGGGTAGTTGGAGACAAATTGACCTTTATGCCTTGGGTAGGCAATTTTAGAGAATATGCAATTCATCATGGAATGCGGATTCCCTTAGAAGGTGAAGTGGGTTGGGAGCATCCAGAAGGGCTTCGGCTTTATTTTAAAGGAAAGATTACCAAGATTAGCTATGAGTTTGCATCGTCAGCATAGTTTAAAGGGATCTAAGTAGCTCGACCCAGATTGCCGTGCTGTCCGCGTAGCGGGCGGCACGGCAATCTGGGTTTTAAGTTTACTTATGCTTGACTATTTAACTAGGTTACATTCTATGAAAAAAGTACCTTTTTTCAAGCACCGTTTATTTCTATTAGGAGTATCTTTATCGCTATATACGATGGGACTGACTTTCCCAGCACTTGCCTTCGAGATCGTCAACTACAAGACATCATACTCAGGTATCATGGTTAACATGAGAGGGATTGAAGTTACCGCTTGGGGCATACTTGGATTGTTATTTCTCCAAATACCTGCGATCGGTTGGCTAGCAAATCCACTTTATTGGCTTTCCTGTGTACTTTTTGTAAAGAAGAAATATCAGTTTTCTATAGCTGCGGCTCTTACGGCAATTATTGTCGGTTTTATCGGAACAATATCCGCATATTGGTTTGCTTTACCGAATGGGAGTAGTCCTGATAGTCATATCCTATTAACTAAGTTGTTACTTGGTTTTTGGTTATGGCTTGCTGCTCCGATATTTCTGATGATTATTGATTTTGTCTATTTGCAATCTAGGGGTCGCTCTAATGCACAGAAATAAAAAAGGAGAAACATAAAATTAAATTTGGACAGACTCGCGATCGCTCAGATAAGTAGATAGGCTTAATCAAAACCAAAACCTCAAGAAGCTGATGCGCCTGCTTTGCGGGTACATCAGCTTCTTATGGTTCTCTACAGTCAATTAACAATATCAATAATAATATGCCAGACATCACTCCATCAGTCATCATTGAACCCGCTACAATTGAAGTTGAGGGAAGGACATATATTCCTATTGATAAAAGTCTGATTTCTCCTTGGGTTTGTGTCATCGGTGAGCATCCGATCGCTACATTGACGTTAAAGGATGACGATTTATTCTTGATTACAGATACATTAGGTAATATCTCTGACCTAAGCTGTCGCATTGGTGGTATTGAAGACAGCATGGGATTGTTTTGTCGGGATACCAGATTTCTCAGTCGCCTAGAGTTACAAATTAATGGGCGATCGCCTATTTCTTTCAGTAGTACGGCCCGTAAAGGCTTTGCAATGACGGTTTTATGTGCAAATCCCGAAATTGAGAATGGAAAGGGTGGTCAAATCAAGACCGAAACCATTGATATCCATCGAGAAATCGTGATTAAAGGTGGTTTTTTTGAGCAGACCCAAGTAACTAACTACAATACGCATCCCGTTAGCTTTACGCTTAGTTTGAGCTTAGATGCAGATTTTCTAGATTTATTTGAAGTGCGAGGAACTAAGCGTGAAAAAAGAGGCAGTTTTCTCCGCTATCTACCGAATCAAGAACTAAAAGCTGCGGAAGCTTTGCCCAAAGAAATTGTGCTTGCCTATGAAGGATTAGATGGTTCGTTGATGGAATCGCGAATTCAATTTAATTCATTTCAGCCGCAAGATATTCAAGACTATACTGCCATCTGGCATTTAGATTTAGCCGCCCATGAATCGATAACGATCGGATATCGTATCCATTTATTTACCAACAATTGTCCGACCTCAATTGTTAGTGTTCCCGAAACCTTTGCACAGGCAAAGACTGAGGAGTTATTAGAAGAGAAACTCTGGGCAGAACAAATTACGAAAATTCAAACTGATAATAAATCGCTAAATCAAGTGATCGATCGCGCTATACAGGATATTTATCTACTCAGACAGACATCAGAAAAGCATAACTTTCTCTCGGCGGGAGTACCTTGGTTTTCGACTTTATTTGGTAGAGACTCGATCATTGCTGCTTCCCAAACCTTGGTTTTAGATCCTCAAATGGCTCGTGATACGCTCTCTGTCTTGGCTCATTTTCAAGGAAAAGTTGATAATGAATGGAGGGATGAACAAAAAGGGAAAATTCTCCACGAAATTAGATTAGGGGAAATGGCGCGTTGTCAAGAAGTTCCCCATACTCCTTACTACGGCACGGTCGATGCTACGCCTCTATGGTTGATGCTCTATGCCGAATATTATGCCTGGACTGCTGATCAGGCTACCTTAAATCAGTTATGGCCAAACGCGCTCTCAGCGATGGCATGGATTGATCGCAATTGCCAAGAAACGGGTTATCTGAGTTACCATCGCTCTTCCAAAAAAGGTTTGCTCAATCAAGGTTGGAAAGATTCAGAAAATTGCATTGTTAATAGTAAAGGAGAACTTGCTGAGGGGGCGATCGCTTTATGCGAAGTGCAAGGCTATGTCTATGCAGCGAAAATCCGTATGAGTGAGTTGGCTGAGAAAAAACAATTATTTGATCTTGCCGAACTTTGGCGATCGCAGGCGCAAGATTTAAAATCACGGTTTAATCAAGATTTTTGGATGCCCGATCAAGACTATTGCGCGATCGCCTTAGATGGCGCAGGTAAGCAAGTTGATAGTATTGCTTCTAATGCTGGTCATTGCTTGAATTTAGGCATTTTCGATTATGAAAAAGCCCTCAGTGTCGCCGCCCGTTTAAATGCTCCTGATATGTTCAATGGTTGGGGGATTCGGACTCTGAGTAGCCTTTCTCCTGCCTATAATCCCATGGGATATCACATCGGTTCCGTTTGGCCCCATGACAATAGCTTGATTGCCGTCGGTATGCGATCGCATAGTCTCGTCAAGCAATCATTACGAATCGCTCAAGGCATGATCGATATGACGATCGCTCAGCCCTATCAACGTCCCCCTGAGTTATTGTGTGGTTACGAGCATGATGGATTTAGTTTTCCAGTGCAGTATCCTGTCGCCTGTTCACCACAAGCTTGGGCAACGGGAACGATCTTCCAATTAATTTCGATCATGGTTAATTTTGTACCCGATGCGCCCAATAATCAGCTTCGGATTATTGATCCCTGCTTACTCAATTCCATTAATCGCCTATCAATTCAGAATTTACGGATCGGACAAACATTGTTAGATCTGGAATTTGAACGTCATGGTGATACTACTGCCTGTCGTGTCAATAAAAAACGCGGTAATGTCCGCGTGATCATCGAAGCATAGAAATTAGATTGCAGCGCTTTGCGCTGCAAATCCTTTACTTACGACCAAACCATTTGGCAGCGATCGCACCTAGAGCTGCTCCCACGAGTGGATTACTTAGAAACTTTACAAGTGCAGGTTGAATCGCTAAAACTTCTTGAAAAATATCAGGATGCGTGTGGTAAGCAAAACTAGCCAGTTTCGCAACATCTTCGGGTGTCATGCGGCTAGGATTATGGCTAGATAAGCCCAATTGCTTTTCAAGATCTCGCTCGTTCAGACCACGCTTTTTCAGATGTTTGAAGAATTCTCTAGCTACGTCATCACGCTGGTTAGGTTGAATCCCTGCGACCGCCTTTTGCAATTCTGGCTCCATTTCGGCTGGAGTAATGCGATCTTTCTGAAAGAGATCACTAAATAGATTGCGGCGTTCTTCACGGGAGGATCTTTGGGCAAAATCATCAAAGTTTTGATAATTTTCTGTTTCTTCGGTGAGGGTTTCTTTGCTGCCCTCTGCCAAATCTTTCATGACTTGACGTTTGTATTCATCGCTAGAATTTGGCATGGTTGTTATGTTTGATATTAATAATGCTAAATAATTAAGGATAGGCAGTGCAATGCGCCGCCTATCCTTACCAAAGGAATGAGAATGAATGTGAGTTTCAAGTAGCTCCTGCTTTATCCCAAGCATCTCGAACTGCATCAATAACCTTGATCCAAGCTAATCCCGTCCCAGTTTTTTGGGCTAAAATCGCTTCATAATCTAGTTTGAGTTCATCTTCTGCTTCATCAAAGCTCTTGCCAAGATAGCGATCGTAGCCTTCATGTCCCGTTTGATAAGCGGGTTGATAGTCTGCATAGGGAACCTCTTTTTCAATGTAAGGGCGAGAGCCATAATTCTCCTGCCAATAAGCGTCATAGGAATCAAGAGGGTGAACGGTTGTGGTTTGATTATTCATGATCATCTCACTAATTACTCTTACAACTTGTTTAGCTTGCTTGCTGATAATCAATTTGCTGGGACTGACTATCATATTTAGCGGTTAAAATTAGCTTTTTATCGGGAGCATAGACTAAAACAGTCAAGTCTTGATTGGGAAAATTGTGCCTAAAGCCTTGAGCTAAGGATTTGGTTAAAGCCTTCACTTCAGTCGGTAAAACTTTTGGCGAAATCACGACTCCTAACTTGTTGCGATCGCGCACATAGGCATCCTTAATCAAACCTTTACTAGTCTTGATCACCCAATCGCCAAAATCTTGTCCTGCCTTGGAATTACCACGCTCTAATTGATTATATTCCGAACTCTGCGTAATCCTTGCGGGATTAGAAGTTTGAGTTTGAGAAGCTCCACAAGCAGTTGTGAAGGTCAGAATTAACATTAGCGCTAAAACTAGTACTGTCTTTCGAGCGTAATTAAAAATGTTCATAGTTCTTTTCCTAATATTTATAGGGTATGTAGTTATATAGCCAGCCAAGTCAGGACATAAAACCCAAAAGAGAGTTGCGGCGCTTCGCGCCGCAACTCTCTTTTGGGTTTTGGCGTTGTCTTAACATTGATGGCTATAGCTATACACACTACATATCCTATAAATATTTAGTTGGTTCCTCTCTCAGCAAAGTACTTGTTGAAAAACGTACTAACAAAAGATAGAACAATAGGCGCTAAAATCAGGGCGACAATTCCATTCATTGTAAATCCGGGGACGATGACCGAAGCCAACCAGAGCAAGATGCCATTTACAACAAATGAAAATAATCCTAACGTAATGAAGGTAAATGGTAGGGATAAAAGTTTGATGATTGGTCCAATGAAAGCATTCACAAACCCAATCACGATCGCCGCAATTATCGCCGCAGGGAAATTAGCAATATCCACCCCTGGCACAACCATATCGACAACTAGAAGTCCTAGAGCCGTTGCTAATATTGTGAACAAGTATCCAACCATATTTTTTCTCCTGAGTTTTAGACGGCTTTTTACACCGTCATCTTAATTATTTGTTGATAGAGTGAAATGCGTTGCTTAGCACTATTTATCTTGCTGTTTAGAGATAGCCCAAACAGCATGGATAATGCCGGGAACCCAACCCAATAGAGTTAGCCCAATATTGATTAGCAAAGTGGAGCTAAAACCATAAGCTAGAAAAACACCAAGGGGTGGGAGTAGAATCCCAAGAATAATTTTCATGATTTAGTACTTTTTAAATGAACTGAGAACGATCTAATGTCATGTTTGAGAAGTAAAAGTAAATCAAGGCTTAGAGCCAACACCTTTACTTTCCCAAATCTCTTGTAAATGCTGTTTAACTTCTTTCTCTTTACGGGCTACTACTGCACCAAGTCCGCCGATATTGTTCTCAATATCAGTAACTTTCTGTTGTAAAGGGATAGTGCCACTGGCTTCTGCTTCGATCTTTTTCTGACCGTACCAAATCTTCGCGTTTTCCCATTGCTGCTTAATTTCGTCGTAGCGATCGCCATAACGAATAGCCAGTTTTACATCTAAGTTAGCAAGTTGTGATTTGAGCTTGAGATACTGCTCTTGCAAAATCCCTGATTCTTGCTGTTCTTGGACAGTATCAATCGCTAAATTAAGTGCTGCTGAATCGTCATCAATCAAATGTGGTGATTCTGAGGCTTTGATATCAATCAAAATCTCACTGCTTTCACGATCCAATTGTTCTTGCTGGACATCCAATTGGGCTTGAATTTCTAACAGCTTTTCTCGGCGTTGATTGAGGGTTTGTTGTCGGTCATGGGTACTTCCTGCGATCGCCCCTTCAATAGAAGCAGCTATTTTCTCAGTAGTTTCCTTGCCACCGCCTTTGAAATCAGCCATTACCGTAGATATGGCTGATTTGACAATTAAGCCAATTTCGCCAGAACCTTCTCTTAGTTCAGCAACAGTCTGAACAACGGCTTCTTTAACGATTTCGCGAATATGTTCAGCGCGAATCTTACCTTCTCTATTTGCCTTATCAAGATTAGTTTTAATCTTTTCCTTAACTGGGTTAGACATAATTAAAATTCCTTAAAATTCCAATGAGTTCTTACTCGGAAATACTGTAAGAGGATTTGGAGAACAAATCCTCCCTTAAATTCTTTATATAGTTAGGAGCATAGAAACTCATCACCTAACTGCTTCTGCTACCATAATCCTCGCACTGGTGCTGGAGATTCACTAGGGATTGGAGTTGGGGTTTCACTAGGTTGATTACTAGGTTGATCAGTAGTTGGCGGTTGGGTTTCATTTAAGATTGGTTCAACCAGAGCCATCACTTCATCTTTAGTTGCATAGCCGTCAAAAGCGTCAAGATTAAATGGAATTGGAGAATCAGGTCGATTCTCGTTATAGATGACTTCACTACTGCTGGCATTAGTGGCAATCCAAGGACGCACATCAGAACCTAGCAAAGTTTCACGTAAGTATCTCACACCAGCAGCATGTCGCGCTTCGACACTGTGAATTTCCAAAGCAGCCGCTAAAATTGGCTTACCTGCTTCACCTGCGGCAAGTAGATTCTGTACTTGTCCTTTATAAGCAGCCACACCCAAATCTTCCACATATTGTCCTGCCAAGAGAAAATCGCTAGGATTAGCAAACGGGTCACGACCTAAGATCGCATTATAGTTAGGATTTGTAGGAATAGTCACAGCATCAGGATTGCCGCCAATGGAGCGTAATGCTGCTGAGAGATCGGTAACATGCTTGGCTTCATCTGCACCATAGGAGGTGATCGCATCCTTGGCAATTTGAGGTGCAGATACTAAACCTCCATTCATAGCCGAGTCAGCCGCACGGCGGTAAAAGTCTGCCTCCAACTTTTCTAAAGTAAGAGCATATTCTGTTACTTCCCTAGGGCTTAAGACTGTACTTTGAGCATATGCGGGTAAAGCAGTGCTAAAGAATAAGCCTAAAAGTAGGAGAGGGATAAAGACGAGGCTAAACTGGACAGACCACAAGGCTCTGCTGATTGCACGCTTAAAACTATTAAACATAACTTTCGGATTTATTCTGAAAGTAGCGAAGTAAGGTGTCATGTTGAGCGATCCCTTCTGAATGAATGTATTTGTAGCTGAATGGAGAGTTTGTGCATGGGGCTATTATTCAGCTATGCAACTAGAGAACCGCCAATAGGATTGTTGATGATATTTAGCGAACTGACGATGGCAACAATCTGTTTAGGTGTATATAGCTCGTCGTAAGCTTTTCCTCTGAATGGATTGAGAGCCGAATTTAGATTTGCATTACTAATTAGCTGATCCGCATCTGGCTCTGTCACTGGTTTGCCAAGTAGCGATCGCACACCAGCGGCATGTCGAGCTTCTACAGAGACGATGGAACCCGCCGCAAGAATAAAGGAGGGGTTGGTCAGACTCGGACCAGCACCGTTATAAGCATGAACGCCTACGTCTTCTAAGGTAACCGCTGTATTCAAAATACTATCGCGGCTTGCAATAATTCCATTCACGCTGTTTTGGTTAAAACTTAAATCTTGGGTAGCAAATAGAACTTGATTAGCAAGAACGCTGCGTAAAAATGTCACATGGGCGGTTTCTTGTGCGCCCAAATATCGCATATATTCCAATTCTCTACTATTAGTAATTTTGCCAGAACTAATAACGGCTGCATAAAACGCAGATTCTAGTTCTTCTAATAACAAAGCAAAGTTGAGAATACCGATGTCATCAGCATTAAACATCAGGGTTTTGCCGCGGCTGCTTGTTTGAGCATTCAGTACTGATGGCATGGTGGCAATTGTCATAGCACCAAGTCCATAAATTCCCAATTTGATTAGAGAACGCCGTGACGTAGAAGGTAGTTTCCTACTGCTCATATATTTAAGATCTCCTAATTCATGGCGTATACAGGACGCATACAAATTTATGTACTCAACTGTATCGTTACAGATAGATGTTTGAAATGATGTATATCGATATGTTGGAGAACGAGTAAATTGCTTGATTTGTATGGGAATGTAGTAAATCTTTATCAGTAATCTAGATAATGAAAGCTAGCATATAAAAATCCTAATTAGAACATAAAACCTAAAAGAGGGTGGCGGTGCGAAGCGCCGCCACCCTCTTTTGGGTTTTATGAAGTATCTTTCTTTATAACATTGTAGGTTTGTTTTGATAATTGAAACACATACTGAAGAAAGAGAACAAGCCCTTAAAGTATCCGTTCGTACTAGTCTCAGAGCATCGACAATTGATGGTGGTTTATCGACAGTTTTTAGTAATGTGACTGGCGGTGTATTACTCAGTAGCTTCTTACTAAATTTGGGTGCAAGCCCCTTTGAAATTGGCATGGTTGCGTCTTTACCAATGCTAGCAAATCTTTTACAGCCATTAGGAGCTTTGTTGTCCAACCGCTCAAACAGTCGTCATGACTATGGAATCTGGACATTTTTGCCATCGCGACTAATTTGGCTAGTTCTACTGATCAGCATTGTTTTGAGAGAAACTATTCCCGATTTCTCAGAACATTTGGTGTATTTGACATTAACTTTAGTTGTAGTTTCCAGTATTTTAGCGGCGCTAGGTAGTGCCTCTTGGATGAGTTGGCTAGCGGCGTTAGTTCCATCAAAACTACGTGGGCGATATTACAGTATTCGCAATGTTGTCAGTAATATCGCCAGTTTGCTATGTTTACCGATCGCAAGTTTTATCATTTCCCATTGGCAAGGCGGCGCGATCGCAGGTTATGGGATTGTGTTAAGTATTAGTATCCTAGCAGGTTTGACAAGTTTAGCTTGTCAGCAATTTATGGTGGATATTAATCCTCAGAAGTATCAAACAGCCTGCCAAGTGGAATACAAACCTGAAAATAATCAAACGAATTATCAAGCAAATCTATTTAATAGTTTGATTAATAATTTAATCTCTCCCTTTAAAGATTCCAATCTGATTATTTTCCTAATCTATTTTGCACTCTGGGGATTTGCTGTTAATCTCAGCACACCATTTTTCAATCTCTACATGCTAGACAATCTTGATGTAGATATAACTTGGGTGACTCTGTTTAGCAGTCTAAGCAGTGGTGCAAATATGTTGATGTTGTTGGTATGGGGAAGATTAAGCGATCGCGTAGGTAACCGTCCGTTATTAATATTTGCAGGTTTAGCGATCGCAATTACACCTTTGTTTTGGTTGCTCACAGGGCTATCTCAAGTTCAATCCCAGTTATGGATCTATTTACTGATATTTCATCTCTTTTTGGGTGGAACTTGGGCGGCGATCGATTTAGGTAGTAATAATATTCAGATCGCGATCGCCCCAATTCAACATCATGCAACTTTCTTTGCGATCGCTTCTGCCTTAGCAGGTGTAGGCAGTGCCTTAGGTACAACCGCAGGTGGAGTTTTAGCGCAGTACGCTCATTATGAAGGGATCTTTGGCGTATTTTTTCTATCGGCTATCCTGCGTTTAGTAGCGATCGTTCCTTTACTATTCCTTCACGAGAAGTAAGAAAACCAAAAAAAAATTTGAAAACGTTGCTAAGCAACACTTTCAAATTTTTTTTGGTTTTTGCAAAGCGATGTAACAACAAATAATGGTGGCGCTTCGCGCCACCATTATTTGTTGTTACACAGGTTGAATATCCCATCCAGTTAATTCGTCAACTGAAAAAATTTGACCAATGGTAATTGCTTGTGTTCCACGCTCTCGAACATGATCAATTTGCTTGTTTCCATGATCATTGACCTCAGTAATTCTAAAAACTACTTTCTCCTTATTTTCGATCACGACTCCTTCAAAAGAGATGTCTGTAGATAGAGTCCCAATTGAATCTGGATGATCGGGAGACTGAGGGAATTCTGACCCTTTCAGTATCTTTCCAGCCACTTTTCCATCTAACTCAAATTTTCTTTGGGTATTGCTTTTCATTGTTTTTTGGTATTTCTAAATATTAATTGTCAAATGTGAGATCGGCTCATTTGATTAGATACTACGCCCTATAAAAAAGTTATAAACAATGCCAATTACTGCCAAAACTAGTAGTATATGGATTAAGCCACCACCAATATTAATGGAGAATCCTAAGACCCAGAGAATAAGCAGTACACCAACGCCAGTCCAGATTAGATTTAACATAATTTTTTTCTATTTATTTTCGATTGAGAATACAGTGAGCAAGATTCCATAATCTACAAATCATTAATTTTTTTAGCTAACTCAATATCTAGATTACTGATTCCATCTACATCATGGGTAGCTAGATCAATCACGACACGGTTATAGACATTAAATAATTCAGGATGGTGATCCATTTTGTCAGCAGCAAAAGCTACTTTGGTCATAAAGGCAAAAGCATCAACAAAGCTAGCAAACTTGAAAGCTCTATTCAACTTTCCATTAACTACTTTCCACTCAGGTAATTGCGCGATCGCGGTGGTAACTTCTTTGTCTGTTAATTTCTGTTTAGTCATAAAAAAGTCAGGTAGTGTAATTGAAATAGAGATGAGATCGCGGTACGATCAAATCTCTATTTCAAGAAAATCAGGATGGTGTGGATGTATTCTTGATTACTGAAAATAGCGATCGTCTAGCGGCAGGCTAGGGCGACAAACTACTAGTCAATAACTTTTTTGACTTCATCTTTGACATCTTCAGCAGCATGGCGCACTTTAGCCTCAGCTTGTTTAGCCTTGCCTTCTACCTGATTTTTAGTATTGCCAGTCAGATCTCCAACAGCTTCTTGCACTTTACCTTCAACGTTTTTAGCAGTTGCCTTAGCTCTATCTTCTAAACTCATAATGGACTCCTTTCTGTAATTTAAGAACTATTTACTAGAGTCGAATTAACAACTTTAGCTTCTCGAATTACTATGACAGGCAAACATTTGATTTGTTGAGTGAATTGATTAAGTTGATTGAATAAGATACAAATCGCAATCAAAAACATAAATTACCGCGCTTTGCACGTAAACCCAAACCAATACTTTGCAACCTTTTCAAAAGTTTATTGGTTTGTTTTCACTCGTGAGGCGTTCATCAAATCTCTTTTCATAATTAGGATCTTGAGTATGGAATAGCTTGTCCCAGAAGGTGAAATAAAGCCCATAATGCAAGGTGTACTTAAGATGATGGATGGAATGATGGGCAGGACCAATAAACCATTTACCTAGCCAATGATGGGGAAATGATAAAGGTAATCGGTCAATACCTAGATGGTTTAACACAGCCCAGATTGTCATCGTGGTAAGGACTGCTATTAAAGTAATGAAATGCAAGGGAATTATAAAAACAATGCCAACTAGAAAAAGTGAACTAACGATCGCTTCTAATGGATCAAAAGCAAAGGAAGTCCAAGGCGTAGTGTAACGCGATCGGTGATGCCCTTGATGTAACCAATGAAAAAGTGATGGATGATGAAACAAGCGATGGGTGAAATAGAAATAGGCATCTTGCAGAATCAACACAAGACAGTAACTTACACCCAAATACCACAGTCCATACTGTTGGGGATCGCTGTAAATGCGCGTGAGGTTCCATCCATATCCCGATACGATGAATGCAGAAGCGATCGCAAATACTGCTGCTGAAAGTACAGAAAGTTTAATATCCTGTTGTATCGATTCCCAAGATGGAACTTGTGGTGCATTTTGCCCACCTAACGACTGACGGAATGGCGAGTAAAATAACAGATACATCCCCCCTGCCACGAGAAAATATCTGGCAAGAATAATCCCAAAGAATGCAATACCGTAAAATCCAAATGAGTGATCTAGCAACTTAGACTCTATTGTAAAAGATAAATCTGACTAAAGAAATCAAAAGGTAGCTCAAAATTGCATAGGCAATAATTGCAATGACAATATTCACATCAAATATATTTGCACCGCCATCAGATGTGGGGCTAATGAATAAGGTCGAGAATGGAGCAATAAATGGTGCAGATAAATTATTGATAAACCGAGCAAACTCATTTTGAGTATTAGCACCAAATAAACGTAATACAAATCTTAGCATCAGTAATATTTCGATGATTCCCCCCAGCCAATAAATACTGTTCACTATCCAATAGTAAGTATTACTGCGTTGAGCCTTTCCCAAACGACTTTCTTCTTGTCGAAGGCGGAAAGCCTCTTCATCCTGCCTCAGATCTTGCCGTCTTTCTTGATTGCTTTCATCTCGCTGATTATCGTTCATGTTTAGATCACTGAATTTTACTGAATTTTTTAAATAGGGCTAAACGTAACTATTTAGCTTTTAGACCTACGGTGACAGAGTGCTGGGTGATCTTATGATTGAATTGATTGAATACGATACAAATCTTTACTCAATTACAGCAATTATTGATTACAAAACCAAAAGAGTAATGGCGGAGCGATGCTCCGCCATTACTCTTTTGGTTTTACGCCCATGGCAAATCATCAAGAGTATCTATTCAATAGCAGGAACATCTAAAACAGCATCACCAAACAGCATCACTCTCTTATCTGTTCCTTTAGATCGATACATAGCTCTATCAACTTGTTTAAAGAGGACATCAGCCGTTTCTCCATCTCTAGGACATATGGCAATACCAATAGTAGCCCTTGCAGAAACAATAGTTCCGTCAAAATCACAGTCCTCGGAAATTCGATCAGCCATCTTCTTGGCAAGATTAACGACTTCATCTTCTAGTTTAATATTCAACAGGATACAGATAAACTCGTCGCCGCCCCATCGACTGACAATATCTTCGCCGCGCACAAAATCTTGTAACCGTTTTGCTACAGTGATCAGCACTTGATCGCCAATGTCATGACCATAAGAGTCATTAATGTCCTTGAACTTATCTAGATCAATGAACATGAGCGCCAGTTTCCAACCATACCGTCGTGATTGAGTCAATCCATGATCGAGACGCTGTTCCAAAAGCAAACGATTGGGAAGTCCTGTTAGTGAGTCATGCAAAGCAATGTGTAGTGCATCTTTCTCTTTTGCTTGAGATTTTGATAAATCATTACGAATCTCATGTAAATCTTTCTTCGTCTGCCTCAATTCAGTTTCAATATTGATTTTCTCAGCCACTTGCTTAGTGAGTTCGGCATTAACCTGATCTAGATCTTCCGCAGCTTTTACCACCTTGCGTTCGGCTTCTTCGTTCTGAGCGATTACCTCTTCGATAGTTGGATATGGAGGCAGGACTTTATCATCATTTGAGAGGACTGCATTCACCGAACCAATTTGCTCCGCAGCTTCCTCTACATCTTCTTTAATTTCTTCGCTTTGATCGAGTACATTTTTAAGAGGAACTATTTTGACATTTTCTGAATCATCAAATTCACTTGAACTAGCTTTAATCTCATTATCCATATTGCTTTTCCACGCTAATAAAAATCAAATGAGGGTTTTCTAAGATTCTTACTACAGCGCTTTGCGTTCAAACCCAAACCAAGAAATTTTTTGAAAGTGTTGCTTTGAAACTTTCAAAGATCTCTTGTGGTTCGTTTGCTCGGAAATTGTTATAAGTCTCATCTACAGCTATTAGCGTAGTTAATCTCTTGTTTAAAATCGTGTTCGACTCATGTATAACTTGTATAATTTGCATAAAAATACAACAAATCTTTACCATAAAAACTTGTTGCTTGGCGATCGCTATTACGGGTTATACCAAAACTCGTAATAGGTTTGGTTTTCAATTCATAAAAGTGTGACAACACTTTTGTGAATTGGTATTACTGAATTTTCAAGACAATCAGGCTGACAAGCACAAGAATGTGGAATTGAGACTTGGAGAAGATTATGAGCAATCTAAATCGGGATATGAGTAATTTCTTCTTTCTGGGTTTTGGATAGGCGGATGTATTTGTTACAAAAAAATGATAATCTTAATGAAAAGTTAAGTTTTGTTACTCTCCTAAATCTATGCTTCGTCTCGAACACATTCAAAAAATTTATCCTACTGGCGAAGTCCTCAAAGACGTTAACTGGGAAGTCAAAACAGGCGATCGCATTGGTTTAGTCGGCGTAAACGGTGCGGGGAAATCAACACAGCTAAAGATTATTGCAGGGGAAATCGAACCGACCGCAGGACAAATTGTGCGTCCTTCTAGTCTCAAAATTGCCTATCTCAGCCAAGAATTTGATATCGAAGAGACACGTACAGTCAAACAAGAAATGTGGCAAGCCTTTCAGGAAGTTCGGGAAATTCAAAAAGAACTAGCAGT
The DNA here is from genome assembly GCF_002251945.1 of Pseudanabaena sp. SR411. GTDB lineage: Bacteria > Cyanobacteriota > Cyanobacteriia > Pseudanabaenales > Pseudanabaenaceae > Pseudanabaena. The sequence continues at coordinate 34,300 of NZ_NDHW01000200.1, read as the reverse complement.
AGTCCATCATCACTTGGAAAATTTAAAGGATGGTGAAGACTATGAGCCGATTCTCAAAAAGATGGATCGTCTTCAACGCCAGTTTGAGGATCACAATGGCTATGAACTGGAAAGCCGTATCGACAAGCTATTGCCAGAATTAGGATTTAAAGCTGATGATGGCGATCGCCTTGTGAGTGAATATAGTGGCGGTTGGCAGATGCGAATGGGCTTAGGCAAAATTTTGCTGCAATCGCCTGACTTGTTACTACTAGATGAACCGACCAACCATTTAGATTTAGAAACGATCGAATGGTTAGAGAAATATCTGCGATCGCTTAGCACGCCAATGGTAATTGTTTCCCATGACCGCGAATTTCTAGATCGCCTCTGTACATCGATTGTGGAAACTGAGCGTGGCGTATCGATGACTTACTTAGGCAATTACTCCTCTTATCTAGCTCAAAAAGCCGAAGCCAAAGCTGCACAGGGAGCTGCTTTTGAACGTCAACAAAAATATATTGAAAAGCAACAAGTATTCGTCGATCGCTTCAGGGCTAGTGCCACGCGCAGTACCCAAGCCAAGAGTCGCGAAAAGCAATTGGACAAAATCGAGCGGATCGAAGCTCCTGATAGTGATGTCAGAACTTTAAAATTTCATTTTCCACCTGCATCTCGCAGTGGGCGCGTCAGTGTTGAGATTAAGGATCTCACCCATGCCTATGGTGATCAAATCTTGTTTTTAGGCGCAAATCTGGAAATCGAAAGAGGCGATCGGGTTGCTTTTCTAGGTCCCAACGGCGCAGGAAAATCCACACTATTAAAAATGGTGGTTGGTAAAGAAGCCTATAACGAAGGCGAAATTATTCTTGGACATAACGTGCTGGTCGGATACTTTGAGCAGAACCAAGCTGAAGCACTTGACTTGCACAAAACCGTATTCGACACGATCCACGATGACTTCCCTAAAATGACCCATGAAGAAGTTCGTGGTGTGCTTGGTAAGTTCTTATTTAGCGGCGACACCGTATTTAAAACTGTGCGTGACCTTAGTGGTGGCGAAAAGGCAAGACTTGCTCTTGCCAAAATGCTGCTTACCCCCGTCAACTTCTTGATCCTTGACGAGCCGACTAATCACCTTGATATTCCTGCTAAGGAGATGTTAGAGGCGGCTTTGCGTGAATATGAAGGGACAGTAGCCGTGATTTCCCACGATCGCTATTTCATCTCGCAAGTCGCAAACAAAATTGTCGAAATTCGGGACGGTGATCTCTGCATGTATGCAGGTGACTATACCTACTATCAAGAAAAAAGAGAAGAGGAAACAAGGGAGGCTAAATATAAAGCCGAAATGGCAGCAAAAGCAGCGAAAGATGCTGTAAAAAAAGACAAAGAAAAAGCAAAGCAAGCTGAAAAACGTCAAGAAAAGCAACAACAAAAGGCGAAAGCAAAGTAATATGCAATCATCTATAGCAATTTCATAGAGCTTTGCGCTGGAGCAACCCTAATTTTTCAGGTAGTCACGTAATTACATTAAGTAGATGGGCATAATTAATTACAGACCCAAACTTGTAAAATTGCGCCCCTGCGGGGCGCAATTTTACAAGTTTGGGTAATTTATTTTGCATAAGTACTTATGCAAAAATTGCTTTGCATGTCTACCGCTTTTTAAATAGGTGTATGAAAGAGAGAGACGCATTCATTCTTTTTGATACAAACATATTATATTTATGTTGAATCATATTGCTAAGAAACGCAATTTGATAGAACGATATTCCCAAGGAGAACGAAACTTTGAGGGATGGGATTTGAAAGGATTAGATTTAAGTAAAGTTGATCTCAGTAATGCGATTTTACGCAACGCAAATCTAGTTTTTGCAAATCTATGGGAGGCGACTCTCTGTAATACCGATCTATCAGGTGCAAATTTATCCGATGCCGATTTATGCGGTGCATCGTTACTAGACTCCAATCTCAGCAATGCCAACATCACGCGCACTAACTTTAGTTATGCAGGATTAAGTGGCGTACAATTTACTAATGTGATTTTTAGTAGTGCAAACTTTCGACTGGCGATTCTGAATTGTACAAATTTACATGGAATGAATTTTCAAGGCGCAAATTTACAAAGGGCGTATCTTCTCGAAGCTAATCTTTCTAATACGGATTTGAGTCGTGTAAACCTGCATCATGCTTTTTTGTTTCGGGCAAATCTGAGTCGATCTAACTTGCAAAATGCCGATCTCAGTGAAGCCGATCTCAGTGAGTCGAGCTTACATGGAGCAAATTTAAAGGGGGCAAATTTAAGTGAAGTAGATTTACGGGAGGCTGATCTTGATCGGGTAGATTTTAGTGAGATTAATCTCCGTTTAGCAAATTTAAGTGGCTTAAATTTGAGTAATGTCAATTTTATTGGTAGTAATTTAAGTAAAGCAATTTTGCGCGGTACGATTTTGCGCGGTGCTTGCTTTAACGGCGCAAATATGTGGAATGCTGATTTCACTAATGCGGACTTGACGGGAGCAGATTTGACTGGGGCGGATTTACGCGGTGTAAACTTTGATGGCGCTAATCTAAAACATGCGTTATTAGATGTGGGATGGATGAATGAAGCAAGGATATGTCAGACAATATTGCCTGATGGCAATATCTCCTACCGAAGCTGTCGATCATAATTCCTTTGTGAGATTAAATTGTTGGTGAGAATGTGCCACTTTATGGCACATTCTCACCAACAATTTAGGATTGCTGTAGCAATGTTTGTCAAAGTATTGTCTGGATAATTTTATATTAGTAATAATGCAAGATCTGTTTATTTTTAAGAATGAAAAATTATTGCGAATGGCGCTGACCCATCGTTCCTATGTGCATGAAAATCCTAGCGTAGGAGCAGATAATGAGCGCTTAGAATTTTTAGGTGATGCCATTTTAAATTTTTTAAGCGGTTCTTATCTCTATCGTCAACATGCTGACCTCGGTGAAGATGAACTTACTCGTCGTCGTGCGGCTCTAGTGGATGAGAAGCAGTTAGCAAATTTTGCGATCGCCTTAGAACTAGACAACCAAATTTTATTGGGAAAAGGGGCGTTACGTGATGGCGGTAATAAAAGTGACAATCTCTTAAGTTGTGTATTTGAAGCAATGATCGGCGCTTTATATCTGGATCGTAATTGTGATGTGGAGGCGGTGCGTCCTGCGGTGGAGGCTTTGTTTGATTCAGTACCACCAGAGTTAGTAAATACCCGTGCCGATCTTGATGCTAAAAATCGCTTACAGGAGTGGGTACAGTCTTATATCGGTCACATTTTGCCCAGATATGTCACCGAAAAAGTGGGGGGAACTGATCACACGCCCGAATTTGCGTCTAAAGTATATGTTGGCGATCGCCTATATGGTCAGAGTATGCGAAATTTTTCTAGTAAAAAGGAAGCAGAACGAGCCGCCGCATTCGACGCTTTAGAACAAATAGAAAGAATGTTATAAGTTTTCCAATTCTTGCGAAGCAAGAATTGGAAAATCAAGGATGAAATATATGACAGATGATTGGTTAATGATTGGCAAGATTGTTTCACCACAAGGGCTGAAAGGTGAGGTGAGAATATTGTCCTATTCAGATTTTCCAGAACGTTTTGAGAATGCTGGTAAGCGATGGATTGCGGCTTCGGAAAAAGATGAGCCGCAAGAAATCATGATGCTCTCAGGACGTGAAATTGCGGGCAAAAAGAATCTATTTGTGGTGCGTCTCGAAGGAATTAATGATTGCGATCGCGCTGAATCTCTGCGTAATTATCTCATGTTTATCCCCACTAGCGATCGCCCTTATCTGGAGCATAACGAGTATATGATTGCGGATTTGGTGGGTTGCAATGTTTATCATCAGCCGACGGGCAAGTTATTGGGAGAAGTGATTAGCATCATCGCCGCAGGAAATGATTTATTAGAGGTTCGCAATCTTGAAAACGACGAAATCGAATTGATTCCCTTTGTCGAAGCGATCGCTCCCTTTGTCGATATCAGTCAAAAGAGAATTGAAGTTATACCTCCCAAGGGACTGATCGATAAATGGCTAGGTAGCGAGACATAATTAAATATACAGGGTTGTGGGTTAGCGGATGTCGCCAGTTTTGTTAGGACATAAACCCCAAGAAGCGAGTTGCGGCGCTTCGCGCCGCAACTCGCTTCTTGGGGTTTGAAGTGAAATGCACACCATTTGTTTGATTCTTCATCCCAAGTGCTGTCAGAATGTAATATGGGGGGTTTGAGATTAGTCTAGGCTGATCTCAAACCCCCCATACATTTATATTGAGGTTTTACAAGTTTTGATTACAACTACACCGTCAAGCTTTGTCGCCTCTGATTTCCCCGCCATTTGTGGAAATGAAGACGTAATTCAACGTGCCGTGCAGGATGATGCACCCGTATTTTTAAATAATAATAATCTTCGCCTTGAAGAGATTACATCGGCTTTTGCCTGTGCCTTGCATATGCACCAACCGACGATTCCCGCAGGTGCAAATGGAGCGCTAATTTGTAATCTGCAAAATATGTTTGAACATCAGGGCGAAGGTGATAACCATAATGCCTCAGTGTTTGCTTGGTGTTACAGTCGCATGGGCGATTTTATTCCGCAACTAGTCGCACAGGGCAGCAATCCGCGGATTATGCTGGACTATTCAGGAAATTTACTCTGGGGCTTGCAACAGATGCAGCGCCATGACATTTTGGACAATCTCAAGCGGATTACCTGCGATCGCCAATATCAGCCCTATGTAGAGTGGCTCGGCACGATGTGGAGTCACGCCGTAATTCCATCCACTCCGATTCCTGATGTGAAATTACATATTCAAGCATGGCAAAGTCATTTTGCTTCCATTTTTGGCATTGATGCTCTAAAACGGGTTAAAGGGTTTTCGCCACCAGAAATGCACCTTCCCAATCATCCCGACACACTTTATGAATATATCAAAGCCCTCAAAGAATGCGGCTATCGTTGGTTGATGGTTCAGGAGCATTCCGTAGAACGTCTTGATGGCTCAAGACTAACTCAAGATCAGAAATATTTACCAAATCGTTTAGTGGCGATGAATTCCAATGGTGAATCGATTAGCATCACCACTTTGATTAAAACCCAAGGCTCAGATACGAAGCTAGTCGCTCAAATGCAGCCTTACCATGAAGCAAAAGGTCGGAGCAGACAGATGCTCGGTAATATTTCCGTACCTTCGCTAGTTTCGCAAATTGCCGATGGTGAGAATGGCGGCGTGATGATGAATGAATTTCCTCGCGACTATCCGTTGGTATGGGATCAACTGAAAAATAATGGTCGTGGCAGTTCGGGAGTTGTGGGCTTAAATGGAACCGAATATCTAGAAATGATTGAGGCGGCTGGTGTCAGTCCTCTTGACTACCCGACAATTCAAGCGGTGCAACAACATAAGGTTTGGAATAAGATTGATCAAAGCGGCGATCGCCATAATCTTAGTACTGCTAACGTTGAACAAGCAATTACTGAACTCAAAGCAAGTGATCATCAATTCCACATGGATGGCGCATCATGGACAAATAGCATGAGCTGGGTGCGTGGCTATGAAAACGTGTTGGAGCCGATGAATAAACTCAGTGCTAAGTTCCATGAGCAATATGATGCTCTTGTAGCACAAGATCCCTCAATCACTAAGCGATCGGACTATCAGCAAGCTCTGCTTTACAATCTCTTAGTCCAAACTAGCTGCTTCCGTTATTGGGGACAGGGAACTTGGACGGACTATGCTCGTGAACTCTATCGACGTGGTGAAGCTTAGGACAAATCAAAACCCAAAATATGAGTGGCGGCGCTTAGCGCCGCCACTCATATTTTGGGTTTTGATTTGTCCTAGCTATCTCTTAAGTTGCTGTAGATAGAGCTTGCTTACAAATCTCGACACCTTGATTAATGCATTGCTCTCGCCACCTATAAGAAACTGGTGCAAACATTTCTACTAATTGACTTTTTGCCCATTCATAATTTTGCTGAGGTTTTCCCCAATGATGAGCGCGATTTTCAGCCCGAAGTGCTTGCAAGACTTTAATTGCTGGATAAGTCCCAAACTCAGCCGTTAGTAGATCATAGCGGCATTCTGGCAAAAGATTTTTACACCAAGTTCCTAATCCGCCGCGAATCTGATATGACACACCTTCTGTACTAGATATCTCGATTGTATCTACCCCAAATCTCTCTGTTAGTCTAGTATGAGACTTTGATTGTGATGACGCATCCATCAAAAGTCTATAAGTCCGCCACTTTCCTAAGCCTGTATGGAAATCAAGGTGCAATACTTCTGAAGCATTACCGATCCATTGAGATAAATTTTCAGCAAGAATCTCTTGAGTTTGCGATGGAGCATTACCACCAAAGAAAAGCCCTTTTGGAAAATCATATTGTCCTACTGGAAGAGTGTTCCTTAAACTAGTCATGCCATACTTCAAGATTAGCCAAATAGCTTGCAATATATAGGGTTCTAATTGTGATGGAGGCGAAGTTGGATTGAGAAAAGCATTAAATTTAGGATAATTCTTGGGACTGCCAGCAAACTCTTCTTCAGGTAGTAAAAAGTTGCGATTTAAGTCCACATTGTCTTCATTCCAACGCCTTCGCCATGCAAAGCCATAGGGATTTAGGGCATGAATGAGTACTACTCTCGTATCAGGCGATCGCGAATCAATTATCTGCTGCTGTTCTAACAAAGCTAGTTGGATTGCTGAGCCTAAAAAGCCCTCTACACCATGCAAACCGCTAGAAATTACTACAGTCCTTTTGGGGTTAGGTGCGCCTGCGATCGCCACATCAATTGTTAATTCTTCACCAGTTGGACTCTCTCGATCAATTGGATAGGCTATGCAATCGTAACCACAAGCCAAAGACTTTGCTCGAAAGCGCTCCCGTGCGATCGCATAGTCTGGTGAAAACGTCTCTAAATAGTTCATAAATTTCTCCCATCAAAATAGAACTTTAGAGAGAATTAGCGATCGCTCGTAAAAGTTAAAAGGATTAACTGAAGTTCTTGATTATAAGCTCAAATATTTTTTGGCAAAATTTGCAGCAAAGATTCAGGAAGAACACGATGTAGCCATAATTCCCAAGTTGTGTAATTTTTTTGGTATTGAATCCCAGCAAAAATTATGAAAACACCAACAAAAGAAAGCGCGATCGGAAACAGTAGCGAACTACTAAATACTGTGTATGCCAGATGTCCTACATAACCGATCACTCCCATACCGCCGAAGATGACAAATACACGTCTCCTGAGCAAAACAGAGAGAAGAATCAAAAACAGATTAATTAGGAAATAGAGAAATCTCTCCCATTCGCCACCAGAATTCATCAGCGTTAAACCTCCCCAAAAAGCCATTAGTCCAGACAAGTACAGCCAAAAGGCAAAGTCACCCTGACTACGGCGGATGCGCCGATCAATGAAAAAAGCAATGACGACAGTAGCTATGCCAAACCAAAAAGAAACTAGACATCGCTCATTCCAAGCAAATTCATTTTTACCAAAAATCAACGGGGTCAAATCCATTGACATGTACCATAATGAATAAGCGATCGGCATTGTTAGGAAGGGAAAGCGAATCCACCAAAGGGCAAGCATCCCAGAGAAAACTGTGCCTAATTCCATGTAAAACCAACTAGCTTTTACCCACATATGGTAGTTGCGATAGCCACCAGGATCTCCGTATGGCCAGATACCCGTCATGCGTTGAAAGCCATAAATTGCAAGTGGAACCATGCACACAGCAATAGTTGTAAGCAAACCTCCAGGAACTTTTAGTCCGCGATCAAACCATAAATGTCTTCCAGTAAGAGCAAAAATTAGGATATAAATGCAAGATAGGGCGAATATACCTTGTCCACCTAGGGATTCCCAAGCAAGGGTCAGGAAGAAAAACATTCCAAAAATAACGATGAGTGCGCCAAAGTAGTAGGACACATTAGCAAAATCAAATTTTGGTACATGCTGTTTCCTTACGAGCAAAGCCTGCCAGAGACTATCAGCTACATTTGCATCGATCAAATCTTGGTCAACTGCCCAGTCCAGATCCTCTTTTTCAATTTGCATAGGTATCTTCCTCCAATAATGTTTGTGAATAATGCCAATCTATAGATTTGCCGAGATTTCACTTTTTAATCATATAAGACCGCTTGCCATTTGTTATTTGCATATTGATCCTAAATTTTGAGTTGCTTGATAACACGTTGTTTTATTTCAATCTCTCATGAATATGTAAATGAGAACCTGTGCATTAGTCACCAATGCCAACGCATTGCATTGGCTAAGTCAGCGATTGAGTAAGAATATGTAGGTACTTGAGAAGTATAAGAATTGACTTGGCGATCGCTGTAGGTTTGTGCCATGACAACGACTGGTAAGGCTAACGATAGCGAGATGATGATTGCCTTAACTTGAAACCCCTTGAGCCAAAAATTCTTGTTCATGTCTAACTCCGATTAGCTATAAATAATGCTTATTTAATAGAATGCCTGAGCTAACTTGTACTGAAGACTCACTTTTAGGATCGGTAAAAGGATCGCTAATGGGATCGGTATTTTGCGATCGCGATTACCTCGATCTGTAAAATAGGGCTAGCAAACTCATTGAGAGTGCTAGCCCTTTAGAACTATGGCAAAAAAAATATGGCAAAAGCGTCTAAACGAGGACAGCAAATACTCAAGGATAAATTACGTCAGCTTGGACTTTCCCAAACGGCTAGCCAAGTATTAGAAAAAGCGGGATCGATTGGTGTCGCCAAACGTTTCTTTCAAGGGGATGACATTCGCCAAGATACCTTCATACAGCTTTGTCAATTTTTGGGTATAGATTGGCAAGAGGCGATCGCAAGGACTCCACAAGTTGATTTAAAAGAGGCTCAACAAGTTATTAATTTCTTAGGGCGTACTGCCGAGCTACAACAGTTAGAGCAATGGGTAATCAGCGATCGCTATCAAATTGTCACCATTTTGGGCATGGGCGGCATGGGCAAAACTTCTCTAGCATCACAACTCGCCCATCAATTAAAAGAAGAATTTGAATTTACGATCTGGCGATCGCTACGTAATGCCCCATCTTTTGCAAGCATCCTCACCGATATTTTGCAATTTCTCTCTCACCCTCAACCGCTCGAACTACCAGATAATTTACCCGCACAGCTTGACCTGCTGATGCGCTATCTAGATGCACGGCGATGTTTGCTGGTAATTGATAACTGGGAGTCGATTCTGAGCGATCGCTATTACTATCGCTCTGGTTATGAAGGCTATGGTGATTTGATTAGATATATTGGGGAACGTAATCATCAAAGCTGTTTAGTGATTACCAGTCGCGAAGCACCGCCAGAATTATCGCGATTGATGGGAGGCTCAGTGCGATCGCTACATTTATCAGGCTTATCGCAACTGGATGGCTTGCAGATATTGGCGAGAGAATCTATGGGGGCAAACGATGCAGAATGGCAGGAAATCATTACACACTATGCGGGAAATCCTCTAGCTCTAAAAATTGTCGCCGCAGGGATTCGCGATTTACTAGGTGGCGATGTCTCGCAAATGTTGGCATTGATGCGAGAGGGTGGTCTGAATTTTGGAGATATTCAAGATCTGCTCCAACGTCAGTTTTTGAGACTATCGGAATCTGAGCAAGAAGTAATGTACTGGCTAGCGATCGCCCGTGAGCCAATATCAGCAATTGCCCTAAAAGAGAATTTGCTGTCAATAGAATCAAAGCAAAAACTGATAGTGACTCTGGAATTATTGAAAAAGCGATCGCTCATAGAAGTTATGGCTAATGGGTTTACGCTCCAGCCTGTAGTGATGGAATATGTCAATTATCAATTCATTGACAAAATTTGTCAGGAGATTAACTGCACCGAACAGAAGATAAATCTACTCCATAGTCATGCCCTCATCGAAGCCACAGCGAAAGACTATATTCGTGATGCTCAAATTCGGTTTATCCTTCAGCCCATCGCCGACAAGTTAGGTTATCAAGCGATCGCCTCGACCCTAACTCGACTGAAAGCGGAAACTGTACCAAAGCAAGGATATGCAGGTGGCAATCTTGTTAATCTGCTCTGTTGCCTGAATATTGATCTAACTGGTTATGACTTCTCTAATTTATCCATTTGGCAAGCTGATCTTAGAGAAGTGGAACTTCATCAAGTTAATTTTAATAACTCCGATCTGGCTAGATCAGCCTTTAGAGTGACTTTTAGTAGTGTCATGGCAACAGCTTTTAGTCCCGATGGCAAGATTTTAGCAACTAGCGACGTAAGGGGCTGGATTTATCTTTGGCGAGTTGCGGATGGTAGTCAACTGCTTAAAACTCATGCTCATAGTGAATTTATATTTTCTCTAACGTTTAGTAAAGATGGGCAAATGATGGCAAGTGGTAGCCTTGATCGCATGGTGAAGTTGTGGAACGTGAATACAGGAGCATGTTTACTTTCAATCGAAGCCCATGCGCTTGGGGTAGCCAGTATTGCCTTTAGCCCTGACGATCTACTGATAGCGAGTGGTGGTGGCGATCGCACAGTCAAACTCACCGAAGTCGCAACTGGCAAATGCGTGACGACCCTAGAGGGACATGAGCAGATCGTGAGATCGGTCGCCTTTAGTCCTGATGGGCAAATGGTTGCTAGTTGCAGCTTGGATCACACCATTAAACTATGGAGCGTACCAACTGGAGAATGTGTACGCACAATCGTCGATACTAATGCTGTCTACTCTGTTGCCTTTGCGCCACAAAGCGATCGCTCCGATGGACAGCTTGCCAGTGCTGGAGAAGATTGCCTTGTCAAGATTTGGGATATTCATACTGGCAAAATAGTGAAAGCGATCGCAGGACATCAAAAACAGATTTGGTCGATCGCTTTTAGTGCCGATGGTCAAATGCTGGTGAGTGCAGGTGATGATGAAACGGTGAAGCTTTGGTCAGTAAATACAGGCGAAGTAATTAGAACCTTATATGGTCACAAAAATCGCATTTGGGCGGTGACCTTTAGTCCCGATGCGAAAACTTTAGTTAGTGGTAGTGATGATCGGATTGTGAAGTTGTGGGATGTAGATACAGGTCAATGTATCAGAACGATTCAGGGATATCATAAAGCTACTAAACCTGTCGCCTTTAGTCCTGACAACAATCTTCTCTTTTCCTTTAGCTATGAAGAGCAGAGCGTTAGGGTTTGGGATGTTCAAAATGCAAAATGTTTGAGAAATTTTGATCTCGGTACATCTGGAGTGATGCAAGTTGCCTTTAGCCCTGACCAGCAAACCTTTGCCTGTGGCAACTATGACCATACCATCAAGATCTTTAATGTCAAAAATGGAACCTGTTCGCAAATCCTCCAAGGGCATTCTGCTTGGGTAAGATTTGTCGCTTTTACTGCCAATGGTGAAATCTTAGCTTCTGGAAGTGGCGACCAAACTATCAAACTTTGGCATCTCCAAACTTCAAAATGTTTAAATACTCTGCACGGTCATCATAGCCCTATCCAAGCTTTAGCGATCCATCCCAATGGCGAAATCCTTGCTAGTGGTAGTTGGGATGGCATGATTAAAATTTGGGATCTGCGATCGCATGAATGTTTAATCACTTTTGCAGAGCATAGCGATCGCATCGAGAGTTTAGCGTTTAGTCAAGATGACATATTGATTAGTGGCAGTATGGATCGCTCGCTAAAGTTCTGGAATCTAACAACAGGCTCTTGTGCAAGCACGCTCTCAACCCAATTCCCAGTCTGGACAATAGCCTTAAATCCCAAATTATCAATCCTCGCCTTTGGAGGATATGCCGCCGAGGTAAAGCTCTGGTGTTTGCGAACTCATCAGTACCTCAACAATTTAGAAGAAGAATTTAATATTGGCTATATGGGAGATGTGATTTTCAGTGCTGATGGTCAGATTTTAGCTAGTGGAAGTGATGATGGAGCTAATAGACTTTGGGATTTACAATCTGGCAAAAGTCTCAAATTATTGAAAATTCCTAGACCCTATGAAGATATGAATATTACTAGGATCAAGGGATTGACTGATGCTCAAAAATCTACACTTAAAGCATTAGGAGCAGTTGAGCTTGTCTAATTGAACATGAGTTCGATATAGCCATTTGCGGCGTGCGAAGCACGCCGCAAATGGCTATATCGAACTGACGTTAATTGAGCAATTACCAAGCAAAGCACTATAGGAAAGCGATCGCCACGATATAATAGTGATCCCGAAGATTGGGTCGTGGAGTCCCTACCAGTTTAGGATCATAATATGCTTACTTATTCATTGTTAGAACAAGTCTTAATCAGGCTCGGATATGCCGTAGATTTTAATCTTCGTTATCACGCTAAACTAACTGCCTTTATTCCTGTGGATGGTTATGCATCCGATATAGAGCTTGAATTTCGGGAAGGATACACCAGCGAATTAGGCGATCGCGAAGCCTTACTCCAACTAGAATGGCTGATGGCTGATGGTGAAAGTTGTCTAGTTTTAGATAATAATTCTTTGGAGGCGATCGATGAAGTTCCTCATATATTTCCAACAGAAAAGCTGATTTTGAGAAAGGTATTTGACCAGATATTAGAGGAAATCGCCAAGGACTCACAAATTCGTGATGATCAAAAGACTGCCTAATTTGGATCTTCTAGTTCATTAATCTGACGATAAAACTTTTGCAAATAACTAAGATCAATGGCAAATAAATTTTCGATGACCATTGAACTGATTTCTTCTAACCCACCTAATTTTGTAATTACTCTAGACAAAATAATTACCGTTGCGTAAGCGGGATTATTCCTGACACGAGGATCGCGCATTGGTGTAATCTCATCGATCGCCCTTGATAGTCGCATTACACCCTTACGATGCAGATTCCCATCACCATCAACATAGCCCTTGGGTAACGTAAATTCAAACTCTGTTTGAATCATAGATGTTTAATTAATCTGTTAATTAATCCGTAAAAAATCTCTAACGCTTAACTCTACCTCAGTAATCGCAAATTCACTACTATCAGCTTTAAAGTCAGCAATTTTGTAACGTACCGGCCAAGCCCCATTAAACCGAAATCTTGCTTGCTCAACCGCGCCCTGATTATAAACCGTGATATCCCCATCGCGGAATTGTTGCGCCCAGTTGCCATCTTCAACAGCTTTTAGCCAATTCCACATAGTCATGGAAATAGTCAGCCCTTGCTTGAGCGTAATATTGTCACTTTTGACATTACCAGGGATTTTGGTACGCACAACCCGTCCTTTTGTAGAACCGCTCTTACCCCATATTTGGGGAGTTACTTCAGCAATTTCAATTGCTTCTTGACTGCGTGATAGTCCACTACATTCCATAAAGTAGCCGTCAATCTTTTCGAGGCTACCCTGCAAAGTAATTTCTACATAAAATCGAGAATTAGTTAAAAATTCAATTTGAGCTTCTTCTGTCATGAAATCTACCTTCTTAAAATTTAGTATGAGTGGCGCAAAACACCACTCATACAAACCTTTTATGTTTTACGATGCAAAGATTCATATACAAACTCGATCGTCTCGGTTGCTAGACCCTCAGCACCAGCTTCTAGCTTCGTCGATTTATAGCTGGAAGGCATCACCCCAGTTAATTCCCAAGTTGCCGCAGCTTCGCCGCCTTGATTGTAAAGAGTGATCGTACCTGTTTTGCGCTCACCTTTAGTTTGAGTTCCACCACCGCCAAGTGGTTCGGAATGTGAGGCGCTGTACCATTTGATCAAGCGATCGTCACCAAGGGTACAGACAAATTCAACCGTAATGTTACTGTTGCTTGTACCTGTGACAGTTGCTTGAATAACTGACTTGCCACTCTTGGATACTCCATAGGATTTGCTGTCCCCTGCGGTTTGCAGAGTTGAAGCAATACCACTCACACTTTTAACAACCAAGTCATCCAGACCCGATAGGTTAAAGTAGTATTTAGAGCAGGCTAAAATTTCACCTTTTGCCATAGTTGATTGACCTCATCCTAAGTTCTATATCAATACCAAAACCACAACCAAAAAATTTAAAATCAATTCACAAATTCAATAGATTTCTCTACTTAACGCGGTTGATTTGCTCGGCGATAATTTCAAAGGTCTCAACAGCTAGATCTTTACTTTCAGAGTTAAAGTCGCTGACCTTGTAAGACTTAATCCAACAATTAGTTAAACTCCAACGAATTGCTTCGTTATCTTCACTATCGTAGGCAACGATTGAACCATTTTTACGGCTGGAAGACCATTTGCCTTGTCCCCCTTCACTTTTTGGCATAGTCGCCAGCATCCAGTTGTAAAAGTCCATGTCGCCTTCAGTGACATAGACTTCAATGGTGACATTGGGGTTTTCTTCAAAACCTGCTGATGTACTCTGCCAAATCGTCTTGCCACCTTTGGTTGAGGCTAAAGGTTTTTCATGTCCTGCGGTTTGTCCTGTAAAGGTAACTTCAGAAACACTTTTAATCAACTTGTCAGTCAGTCCATCAAATTCTACATAGTATCGACTAGTAGGAATTGGTATAAGTTCAGCCATTCTTCCTCCTTGAAATCTGAGTTACAGGTCTGTGCTGATTGTTAACTATTTTAAAATCTAAAGCCATAAATCTGTAAGAATCACAGCACAAATCTTAAAAAAGCGATAAGTACAATTAAGAAGAACACCCTACGGGTGTTCTTCTTATAAATCATTAACTATTAGGCGACCACTGACTGACGCGGAAGATCACAAATTCAGCAGGACGGACAGGGCAAATACCAACTTCAATATATAAACGACCCATCATCATGGTTTCGTTGGTATTGAGGGTGGCATCACATTTGACGTAAAACGCTTCTGAGGATGCGCCGCCAAACAATGCACCATTCCGCCATAGACCTTCAAGGAAGTTGCTGACGGTGCGAGTTACCCGTGCCCATAAATCGGTATCATTCGGTTCAAAGACAACCCATTGAGTACCAATTTCAATCGATTTCTCGATATAGCTAATCAAGCGGCGGACACTGATATAGCGCCATTGAATGTTGTCTGGTTCAACCAAAGTACGTGCGCCCCATACTTTGAAGCCACGATTGTAGCTAGCAAAGTTACGAATGCAATTGATGCCGATGGGGTTGAGCATTTCCTGCTCACGCATGTTGGTTTCGTAGGCTAAGCCAAGTACGCCTCTGGGAGTATCGTTAGCAGGAGCTTTGAAGATACCGCGTGATTGGTCAGTGCGACACCATAGACCCATGACATGACCGCAAGGAGGAACGTAGGATGGCTTGCCGCCTTTGCGAGGGTTGGCGACTTTGATCCAAGGGTAATAGAGTGCGCCAAACATCGAGCGACGGTTGAACATGCTCAACCATTGGGCTACGTCTTGAGGCTTTTGGCGATCGGGTGGTACAGCTTCCATACCTTTGGATGGCTTGATCGGAGGAGGATCGATTACAGCCATGCGGAAGGCAGGACCTGGGAAGGAGTTTTCGCACATGCTAAGCATCATTTCCATGACCCCATGCACTTGATCGATGTCGATCAGACCAGCTTCATAAACGCGCATTAGGTCTGGGCAGGCAATCATCGCTGTTTCATCGATTTCAAACATGCCTTGAATGCCAGTGCGATCGTCTCTTTGTCCTAGCAAGTCACGCGCAAAGCGATCAACGGTGGAAATGTAAGGAGGTGGCGCGATCTCATAAGCTCCGTTAGCGGGACGGCGAGAGAGTGGCTGTCCGCTGGTGGAGATGTCGGCAATAGTGACATATTCGGAATCAGCGATCGCGGTTACTACATAGTCCGCGACTTCGGTAGCAACCTGTGGATTCATCGAGACATGCTCGTATTTCTCCAACTCTTGACCACCTTGGACAACGACAACGTTGAAAAATTCACCAGTATTTAGGGGTGGCTCAGCATCGGCAGGAGCATCTTCGGGTAATGGCTTGGGAGTGCTTTCTTGAATGATGACTTTGATGCGATCGCCTGTTGAGGGGAGAGCCAACTGGCTGGCGGAGGCATCGGCAGGCTTGATGTTAAACATCAATGTTGGCTTGTTATTGGATGTACCAATACGCAGAGCAGTTGCTTCGGGAGCAGGAGGTTCAGAGCCAGGCAGTCTTGTACCAATGCTCGTCACCCAACAACGTCCACCACCATTGACAAACCAACCATTGACTGCGAAGGGTAAGTAAGCATCAAAGTCGGTGTATCCATCGGAACCAGGAGCTGCAAAGTATTCGCGATACTGATCCCATGATGTAACCATCATCGGTTTAAACAGATCAGCATCACCGCGTACGTCTTCGGTAAATCCAATAAAGCCAGCCACACTGAGGCTAATGCCTTCAATAGGACGACTGCCTTTATCAACCTCTTCGACGTATACGCCCGGGGCGAAGTAGTCTAGTGCCATATGCCACCCTTTAACTATGTCTATAGACGTATACAGTAGGGATGATCAAAATTAAGGGTTATTAGACTTTAGTCTATACTTCTAAATAAGGATGAGATTCTCTAAAGTTCTTGAAGTTATAGCGGTAGACAATTATGTTAGGAAAAACCCAAAACCCAAAAGAGAGTTGCGGCGCGTAGCACCGCAACTCTCTTTTGGGTTTATGTCTTAACTGAAATGGCTGTAGCTATAAATACAAATCAATTGCTAAGAATTAACAAGAGATCTGTTAAGAATTGCTAAAAATCAATGATCGATGACCACTGATCTATGACAACAACGGCTCAAATAGTATCGGTTTTATTGGTAGAAGATGACTCTGATTTTCGTCGGGGTTTACATACATTACTGAGTTTTTATAGTGATGATTGTTATCTTCAGTTTAAGATTGTCGGAGAAGCAACTTCTTGTGTCCAAGCGATTAAGCTGGTAGTCGAGCAGAAGCCTTCTTTAATTCTTTTGGATGTCAAACTCGATTTAAAATTACCCGAAGATAGCGGGTTAAAAGTATTGATGGATCTTAAAAAGTTAGACTATCATGGCAAGGTTTTAATTTTGTCATCGCATCGTGAAGATGAATTAGTATTTAGATCGATGCAGTTGGGAGCAAGAGGATATGTGGCGAAAGATCGCATTGGCAGTCAACTTTATGAGGCAATTTCGACAGTTATGAATGATGAAATCTTTTTGCCGCCCGATATTGCCACGAGTTTCTTTCGGATTTTTCATTTCTATGCAGGGCGATCGCTACAGGGGCATTCCACTATCCATCTCACCGATCGCGAACAGGAGGTACTGAACTGGTTAATTAAGGGAGCCTCTAACGAAGATATCTCTCGCTATTTGCATGTGACGATCGCCACTGTTAAGGCACATCTAACTAGTGTATTTGAGAAGTTGGGTGTGGCTAGTCGGACACAGGCGATCGTCAGAGCATTGAAATTAGGTTTGGTGAGTGCAGATGAGTAATTATTTAGCGATCGCGACGGTGACAGCAACTCTGCAACGGGTTTTACAATCGGTGATTCAACAGGATATTGAAGGAGCGCGAGCCACCACTTTACCTCCAGGGGGGATTTCCACAGGCGCTCCAGAAGTAGGGGTAAATATTTTTTTGTATCAGGTAACTAGTAATCCTTCTTTAGCTAACTACGATTCCACACCTAATCGCACCAAGGGAAATCCCCTTAATCGTCAAGTGGCGATCGATCTTTTTTACATGATGAGTTGCTATGGCAATGATGCAGAACTGCAACCCCAGAGAGTCTTGGGAAGTGTGGTAAGTACCCTTGTTGACAAGCGAATTCTTACACCTGAACTGATTCGTTCTACCTGCAATGATTCTACATTCCCATTTCTAGTTGATTCCGATCTTGCTGATCAGATTCAACAGGTTCATATTGTGCCTGTGGATATTTCACTGGAGGATCTATCTAAGGCTTGGTCAGTGTTTTATCAAGTTCCCTATGTATTATCGATCGCCTATCGTGCTTGTCTGGTGATCGTCGAAGGTCGGGAAAACTTCCAGAGAGCCTTGCCAATTCGCGATGCTTCCCCCGCAGGGCTGGCTCCGTTTCCTGCATCACCTTACATTGAGCAGGTCGTGGCTCAGGGTAATCGATTTGAGCCGATTGTGATCGGTAGTGTGATGGTCATTCGTGGGCGCAACCTCCAAAGTCAGACGGTAGAAATCCATGTTGGGGATTTAGTAATTAGTCCTACTTCTGTTCAAGATCGCGAAATTGTTTTTTCTCTAGAGGATATGGCTTTACCACAAATTCAAGCTGGGGTACAAAGTTTGCAAGTGATCCATCGCATCAGTAGCACTTCACCGTTAATTACTAATGCGATCGCCTCAAATGTGATGCCGTTTATCCTCTGTCCGACGATTGTGAATGTATCTGTGAGCCAGTTAGAAGAGATCGAAGATAATTTGCGATCGGCGGTGATTGTAGTTCAGTTAGATGTATTAGTACGAGAGAAACAGAAAGTAGTCTTAGCTTTGAATGAATGGACATCTGACAATCCATCCGTCTATCTATTTGATCGTCCTCCTTTGCCTAGTACTGTTTCCACAATTGAGATTCCCATTACGAATATCAAGGCGGGGGAATATCTGGTAAGGATGCGGATTGATGGTGCTGAAAGTAAGTTGGGTGTGGATGATGATCCTGATAGTCCGACTTACAATTGGTACAATAGTCCCAAAATAGTAATTACATAAGGGCTTTGCCTTTAAATCAAAAAAACGGCTACGCCGTTTTTTTGATTTAAAGGCTCACTAAATTGTCGCGATGAATTACGGTCTCTTCACCATCAAAGCCT
Source organism: Pseudanabaena sp. SR411 (assembly GCF_002251945.1). Taxonomy (GTDB): domain Bacteria; phylum Cyanobacteriota; class Cyanobacteriia; order Pseudanabaenales; family Pseudanabaenaceae; genus Pseudanabaena. The sequence goes on along the minus strand of NZ_NDHW01000200.1, from coordinate 15,537 downwards.
AGTAATTTAGGGATATCTTCTGATTGAGAACCCAGAATGCGAAGAATATCACTGCTGCTGTAGTTAGAGATACCCCTCGCGATTTCTTTGCCATCGCGATCGCACAAACTCACGGACTCATTCGCGTCAAACTTTCCTTCTACTTGAGTAATTCCCGCAGGTAAGAGTGATCGCCCTTTGCGAATAACCGCCTGTACAGCTCCATCGTCTAAGAACAACTTGCCCAAAGGAACCATACCGTAGGCAATCCAGCGTTTACGGGCATTAACTGTTTTGGGTTGAGCCGCAAATTGTGTGCCGAAGTTCTCACCTTGGAGAATTGCGTACATGCGATCAGGAAAAGCACCTCTAGTGATTACTGTGCGAACTCCCGCCGCCGAAGCAATGCGAGCCGCATCGAGTTTGGTGGTCATGCCGCCAGTTCCCCATTGTGTACCACCACCTTGAGCGCCTAATGCTTGTTTCTCACCGATCGCTTGTCGAAGTTCTTGAAGTTCTGAATATTCCACAAACTCAATTGGTTTGGCTTCAGGATTTTGACGTGGATCATCAGAATAAAGGCGATCGACATCGGTTAGCAAAAATAACCAATCAGCCTCGACTAAACTTGCCACCAGAGCTGAAAGCGTATCATTATCACCAAATTTTAATTCATCGACAGCAACCGTATCATTCTCATTCACAATTGGCACTACGCCCATTTCTAATAGTTCATGGAAAGTAGCATGGACATTCATGTAATGCTGTCGCTGAATCAGGTTGCCGCGTGTTAATAAGACTTGAGCAACAGGCTGTTGCAACGAACCAAAAAAGTCGTCATAAATCCTGATTAAGCGCCCTTGTCCCACGGCAGCGACAGCTTGCTTTTTAGAGATTTTGCGCGGACGTTGTTTTAGTCCTAGCCTGCCACAGCCAATTCCCACCGCACCCGAAGAAACTAAGACAACGCTATGCCCCTCCCGTCGTAGATGCACGATCGCTTCAACTAATTTGGCGATCGTCGCTAGTTGTAAATCTCCTGAGTCGGGATCACTAAGGCTAGACGTGCCAATTTTGATAACAATGATCTGCGGTTGCATTTGCTGTACTTCATATAAAAGATTGGTTCTGTGGGCTAAGCCCACAGAACCAATCTTTTATATTACCATTTCTAATAGCCGATCGCTGCGAGATCAGGATGGAAACTGCCAACTTTGAGACGATGGACTTCTGTTTCCATTACACCATTGGGATACAGACGCAAATGGCGAAATCCGGGAGGTTGACTGTCAATTTGGAACTTAGGATTTTGTGGCTCAAACTGAATACAAGTCGAAGGGGTCACTAAACACCGCACGGAATTATGGGGAGTTTCGTAAATTTGGTCGAAGTCTTGATGGGCATGTCCATTCAATACAACTTCTATTTGTGGATGGCGATCGCAAATTTCCCAGAATTGACCTTGATTTTCCAAACAAATACCATCCATCCATTTAGAACCAAGTGGCACAGCAGGATGATGAAAGGCGATTAAAGTAGGGCGATCAGGATGTGCTGCCAGCGTATCTTCTAGCCATAATAATTCTGATGCTGCTAAGTATCCATGTACTGCGCCAACGACAACTGAACTAAGTAACAAAATTCGCCACTTACCAACATCTAGCGATCGGCTGAGGTGAACATATTCGCTTGGTAAATGCGTTTGCATTAAGGGCAAATCATCATGATTACCAGCTAAGCAATAGGAATGAATCCCAAACTGATCCAGCGATCGCCGCAAGCGATCATAGGATGCAGCACTACCATCTTGAGTCAAATCCCCCGTCAAAAGCAATAAATCAATCTGTGCCAAGGTTCTTTTAACATCAATTAAAACCTCTTGAAAAGAGGCTTCGGTTTGAATGCCAACCAAAGACTGTTCGATATCTTCAAATAGATGAATATCAGTTAATTGGGCAATGGAAACGAAACTACCATAATTCATTGGATTCTTTATACTACCTAGGCTTGTACAGCTAAGCTTTACAGCGTTTTGCGCTCAAACCCGAACCAATAATTTTTGTAAAAGTGTTGCTTCGCAACACTTTTACAAAAATTATTGTGGTTCTTTGATCGGTAATTGCTGTAAGTAGCAACTATTTATTTCTATTGTTATATTGTTACTTTTTGAGAATACTTTGATGCATCTAAGAAAGTAATAACTGCTCAGCCCATAGAGCAGAACGAGACTTTTAATCTGTTTACATTATTGTTTGAAACATTGTCAAAAAACTAAGGCAAAAAGCAGATGTAAAAATCATATGTCTGCTTATTAACTTATGATATCTGTAGTCGGTGCAATGTGATTTGTATCACAGCACATCTAAACTCTATGTTATTTGGCAAGTCTCGAACCTATAACGATCCTATCCATGGCGCGATTACTCTTGATAGCAACGATCGCACTGAAGCTTTATTAATTCAATTAATTGATACACCTGAATTCCAGCGCTTGAGACGGATTCGCCAACTTGATATTGCCTATTTTACATTTCATGGGGCTGAGGGTTCACGATTCACCCATTCTCTAGGTGTAATGGCTTTGACCCGTCGTGCCTTTGATGTGATCGCCACTAAATATCCTTATCTGACGATCCATCGGACAGTTGTCTTAGTCGCGGCGTTGCTTCACGATCTTGGGCATGGAGCCTATAGCCATGCATCGGAAGAAGTGTTTGGAAGTAATCATGAAATATGGACTTTACGATTATTAAAGTTCGGCAAAATTACTGAGGTTCTCAATAACTTTTCGACGGACTTAATTACTGACTTAGAAAAAGTATTTACCAAAAAATATGCAGTGCCATTAATCTATCAACTAATTTCTAGTCAAATCGATTGCGATCGCCTTGATTATCTAGAACGTGATAGTTATTTCACGGGTGCTAAATATGGACAGTTAGATCTTGATCGCATTTTATTAGCTCTACGTTTTGATCCAATTTCTCAGAACTTAGTAATTGGGCGAAAGGGGATGGTAGCGATCGAGCATTATTTGACTGTGCGCTATTTTATGTATTTGCAGGTTTACAACCATCCCAAAAACCTAGCGGCAAGATTCTTGTTAGAAAGGATTTTTCGGAGGGCAAAGATTTTAATTTCTGTGGGAGAAATATTTAGCGATCGCACCATGACGGCTTGGCTAACTCAAGATCCGCAATCGCTTACCTGTGAGGAATATTTCGCCTCCGATGACACCGTGTTTGCCTATCATATGTATCGATGGCGCGATAGCAGCGATCGCACGCTTGCGGATTTATGTCGTCGTTTTTTAGATCGCGATTTATTCCGAGCTACTGATATTTCGCATTTAGATGACATTCAGCAACAGGAGAGTCTCGAAAGTTGGCGCGAGAAATTAACTTCTCAAGGGCTAGAACCTAAGTACTATTGTGGAATTCGGGTGGCGCGGACTAAAGGTTATAGCATTTACAAACAAGGGATCAATGTCCAGACTGAGCAAGGTTTACAGGATATTGCAAGGTTATCGCCACTGGTACAGGCGATCGTGCAGCCAATTCAAAGAGCGTGGCTAGTGCATCCGTAATCCCAAAACACAAAAGGGCTATGCTCTTTTGTGTTTTTAAAACCCTTACTGGGTTTTGTTTTTAATTCCATCGCTTTGCGCTCAAAAAATTTCTTGTTAATTAAAAAATGGGCGGGCTTTGCCCGCCCATTTTTTAATTAACTTTTCCAACTAGCCAATAGGTCATCATTTCGCCTTTGCCTTTGACAGCAATCAAACCACGTTGCTCAAAATTAAATTGATCGCGTAACCGTAAATATGTACCCTCGGTAACTTGAATACACTTCGGTGTTCCCAATGACTCCATCCGACTAGCGACGTTGACCGTATCACCCCAAAGATCATAAATAAATTTCTTCGTTCCAATCACACCCGCAATGACTGGACCCGAATTAATGCCAATTCGCATCGAAATTTGGATGCCTTCACGGGACTTAACTTGAGAGATTGCTTTCTGCATATCGAGAGCCATATTGGCGATCGCCGCCGCATGATCGGTTCTTGGCTCAGGTAATCCACTCACCACCATATAGGCATCACCGATGGTTTTGATCTTTTCGAGTTTGTATTGATCACACAAATTATCAAACATCGAAAAAATACGGTTGAGCAGACCGACCAACTGGACTGGTGACATATTACAAGAAAGTTCGGTAAAGCCCACGATATCCGCAAATAGAACTGATACTTCTTCAAATCCATCCGCCATTGAGGCGCGACTATGCTTGAGTTTTTTGGCAATCTTCTCAGGCAACATATTCAGCAATAACCGCTCAGAACGTTCTTGTTCGGCTCGCAGTTCTTGAAGTATGCAAATGCGTTCTGTGACATCGCGAAAATACCAAACCATCCCATAGAACTTACCGTCGGGAGAATGCACCTGTCCTGAATAGCAATCAATCACGCGGCGATCGGCAAGATAAATTTCTTGTTGAGTATACTTCTCAGGAGAATCATAGGCATTTTCAAGGGCTTCAACTAATCCATCAGGCAGTTGGAGGTGATGTTGCAAGAGGCTCAGCAACCCCCCAAATTCCACAGATTGGAGAACTGATTCAGGAATTTGCCATAACTCACAAAATCGATTGTTATAGCTAACAATCCGTCCTTGCTCATCTACTGCTAACACTCCATCAACAGAGGCTTCACGCTGGGCTGTCAGAAGTGAGTTACTGCGCTTTAAAGCTTCTTCAAATTCTTTGCGTTGGGTAATATTGGAGAATTCACGTGATCGCACAAGGGAAATAGCGAGTTGTTGACAGAGCGATCGTAAAACTTGTAAGTAATCAGTTTGCAGTAGTTTTTGACTAAGGCGATCTTCTAAATAAATTGCTCCCAATAGTTCACCAGCCTCGCTTAGAGGAATGCATACCCCTGCTTGAGGAGAATGCGCTAACCAATAGGGATCGTCAGCAAAATGAGAATCGAGATTGTCTTGATTCCAGATGGTTTCTGTGCGATTGTCGAGGGTATAACGCACCATTAATATTGGCAAACTAGAAACATCAGCATTGGCAAGAGTCAGACTCTGTTCGATTTCTAAATTTGGCGATCGCTCCGAAATCATGGCAGCGATCACAAATTTTTCACCATTCGCTAAAATCACAACGCCTGATTGTGCTTCCGATAACTCTAGTAATGCTGAAAGACTAAGATTAACTAACTTATCAACATTTAACTCTCGTGAAATATCCTGTGCAGCTTGGAATGCTGCAACAAGATTAACCTGTGACTGATTTGCCTCATTTGTTGCGCTCATCAATTTTATTTATCCCCGCATCTTGAGGGCAAATAATTGATCTGCGATCGTAATTGGAACAATGACATATATCAATCAGAGCCTGAAAAACTTGCTCAACCCTAACTCAAATAATCAATTTGTAGCATCAGACATTTTACTGAACATCTATAGCTAATACCAAAACATACAATGGCTACGCCATTGTATGTTTTTAAAATCCTTACTGGGTTTGTTGTTTAACCCACAAAAGTATCGTCACACTTTTGTGAATTGTTATAATCCCAAGAGGGAGTTGCGACGCTTCCCTCTTGGGGTTTAGTTTTGTATTTTTTTGTTGTAGCCATTTTGATAATCGTTAAAAACTCGATCCTGCTTGCTTTAGAAATTCGATTTCCTCGTCTGTGGAGGTTCTTCCTAAAATGCTATTTCTATGGGGATATCGCCCAAATTTCTCAATGATTTGTTTGTGCTTAATCTCAAAATCCAGATTGTTTTGAATGCCGATGTTCAGATATAAATCCATAGCAATTTCATGTATTTTCAGGGATTCACTGTGCATAAAAGGCATATAAAGAAAGATCCTTTCTGTTGGGGTTAACTCTAAATCTGCTTTAGAGGCGATCGCTTCTTGGGATAAAGCCAAAGCCAATGAGTCATGGGCGAAAGCTCGCCATGAATTTCTAAACATATTTCTTGAAAATTGATCGAGAACAATGATTTCGGCAAGTCTCCCCCTAGGATCTGCTCTCCATTCAAAAAGCTCGCATTGAATAGCTTTGGCATGAACTTCTGCAAATCGCTCAATGATCAAGTTATCAAAATCATTATCTTTTTTCCACCATTGAGATTGATCGATTTCTTCAAACCAAAATGTCAAAATGTCTTTGTACATAGTCGATCCCAAATCAAATAACTACTTCCTTTGGAGCATCAGTTAGGAGCTAGAAAGAGGCAAGATGAGACGGCTGAGAATGCGATTATCCTCTAGTTGATAGAGAGATAGCTCACCACCCGCCTCTAGCATCAGACTTTGACAAATCGCGAGATGTAGCCCAGGGGGTTGATCTAGTAACGAAGGTGATAGCGGATCGATCGCTCTACCTTGATGAAGCTCTTGCAGTAAAGACGCATCAACCACACCGTAGTCAGTAATTGATAGTTCTAAAAGCTTTTCGTCAATCTGACGACACCAGAGATCGATGCGACCACCAACCTCTGATCGCCCACAAGCAAACAACAACAACTCGTTTAAAATCATTTCCATCTTAGCGATGTCACCACCCACGACCACATTGGCTTGGTTATGTACCTGCGACCAAATTTGCCGTTGTTTTACCAACGAATCAACGCGCTCTAAAGCCCGTTTGAGCATACCTGCAAGGGGGGCAGTTTCATAGTTAGGACGCAACCGCCATTGCTCCTTACGGATAATTTGTGGGAGTGGCGATAGAGAACCCTGTAATTGCTTGAGAGAACTTTGCAAAGTAATGTTATTAATGCCGCCAGTGCCATTTGCCCTAGCATCAGTATCTAATAAACGCTGCACTCCAGTGCTAACAGTGCGATAGATATCTTCTAGACGACGATGCTTGTACCAGTTGAGACGTTCCAATTCCTGACGATTGTGCTTGAGGTGATCAACTAGTAAGAGATGGCGGCGCGACCAAGCTAGCTGATTAGCTAACATGTTAAATGCTTGCAATTGGCGATCGATCCAGCGTCGTCCCACGCGATCAGCAACCAAAATCATCCCTGTCGGCTGATGTTCAGGAGTTGTGCGTAACGCAGTCACCATTAAATGTCCAAGGGCAGGTGCATTTAGCCAAGCTTTCGTCTGTTCTGGCAAATCGTGAATACTCAGAGGCAGAATTCCCTCACTTTGGATCGCCCACTGGGCAAGAGGATCTTCTTCGATCGCCAACAGAGTTTCGCTAATTGTGAGTTGATATTCGTCACGACTGGCAAATACTGAAGCAATTTGTCCACCTTGCCGACCAGGGAGCCATACTACTAGTACAGCTAGAGGCGATTGGGTAACCTGAGCCATTAACTGCGTGGCTGTGTGATGCAGTTTCTCAAGAGCATTGCATTGTTGCAGTGCAACTAAACCAAACTGAACCGCCTGATGCGACTTTTGACGTTCATCGGACAAGCGCTGCAATTCATTTTGGTGAACAATTAATCCAATCTGTTGAGCCACTGCTTGCACCATTTCTCGTTCTGGGCGTGACCATGTGCGTGGCGCTTCGTGGGCAACAGCGAGAATACCTTCGAGGGACTTCCCAATCGAAGTACTACTAACGATCATCGATCGCACATCTAGATCAAGTAAGGGCGTTCGCCATGAGAGAAACTTAAAATCGCTATCGAGATTTTCGACAGTTGCGGCATCGGGAGACTGCTCCATCATCTGCACATCAACGGGAGCTAATCCTGGCAAGATCGTGGGGAGCGGGCGGCGATTTTTAGGATGATACTGAAAATCAATCTTAAATACATCGTTATCTTTGTCGTAGGTTGCCACCCAAAAGCGTTCTAGACCTAGACGCTGACATAGCTGTTCCGCAGCTTGATCGAGAGCGCTTTGCCAATCATTATCGGAATAGATCGCCCTTGCAATCCCTGCGGTGAGAATTTGATCGGAAGCAATGCGGTCAAGAGTCACTTCCATTTCTTCTAGGGGTGCAGTAATGGCAGCTAGTTGTGCCGCACCGCGCACAAAATTACGCTCATCATCTGTCCAGAGTCGGGGTTCATCACCTTCCACTGACAAAAAGCCTAAGAGTTCTGATTGAAAAAATATCGGCGCAATAATAATCGAAACTGCCCCAAATTGTTCCATAACCCGATTGCTAACTTCGCCCTTGGTCATAGACTTAGCATCAACTACCACCACTACCTGATCTTTGGATAAAGCCTGATAAAGGTTAGGGGCGTTTTGGACAGTTACTCCAGCCGTATTGTCCACAGCTTGCTTAGATTTTGGACCTGGTTGGCGATTGGCAATCCTCCGCCAGAAATATTGATGTTCACGCTCAAACCAATAAATGCTGGTGTGATCGGGCATGACAAAGTTATGGGTTTCCTGCACAATCTCTTCAAGGCGCTCGTTAAGTGCAGGAACATTGCGGATTTTTGAGAGGATTTGCAGTAATGGCTCATCAGGACGCTTGGTGTTGTGATGATGCCACTCATCATCAAGACGACTGAGGGTTGACCCAAGCGTACCAAGAACAACCGATAGTCTGGCTCTTTCTTCGTTACGCGGGGTAACATTCCATAGGGTCGAACCTAAAAGGACTACGCCAAAGCTGCGATCGCGATGGTAGATCGGCCAAAGCAATGTGCCTTGAATATCGAACTTTTGGGCTAATTTTTGCCATTCGCCACTACGTTTCTCTTGACGCAGATCAGCGATCGGTACAGGCTTGCGTTGCAAAATCACCTGATCAAGTAGATCACCCGCATTGAGATTAAATCGCTCTTTTAAAAATTTGATTTCACCCGCAGGGGTCGTCCCACCTTTACCTGTAAGTCGGTGGTTTTCTGCGTCATACAGCCCAATCCAGAGCAGTTTGTACTCAAAATTGTCTCGAAGATAATCGAGGGTTGCAGTCAATAGGTTGTCAATACTGTCCTCATCACGCAAGAACTGCATGATTCGCCCAAGGTTAACAAATTGGCGATCCCATGGGTTAGCTCCTGCTTGACTCATATTTTTGCCCTGACGTTTTTAGACTTAGGTATGGTTAGAGCGACGTAGCGAAATAAAATGAAATTTTTTAGAAATTTAAGATTATCAAAAGTATTCCAACACAATCGTACAATCTTTAGCTTAGAAAGTCAGCAACACACCATACTTTTATTGATTTTTATTAACTTTGGATAAGTACTTATCCAAAATAAATTATCTAAACCCATAAAGTTGCGCCCCTGCGGGGCGCAACTTTTTAGTATTTATTTCCTTCCCATCCAAGATGAGGTGTTGTGGCGCAAAGCGCTACAACACCTCATCTTGGAGAATTAGCTTCCTATAAGCCATTCTAGCGATCGCTCACCGATTTGCAGAGGAATGCTCACCGCTTTACCGAGTCTGGGGCGTTCCTTGGTCATTTCAATAAATTTTTGGACTTGCTCAACTACACCCCAATCACTGAGATAGGAGGCGATCGTGTCCAGATGTTGAATAAATTCGGCTTCGTTCATTGAAAAGGATTGTTGCTCTTGATAGCGCCACATTACTTGCAAGAAAATTTTACCCTGTGTTTTGCGTAATTGTACGTCATAGGAATAGTCCCATTTGTTGGCGATCGCCTGACGGAGTTCTGCGCCTGTCATAGTTTCTAAATTTTTTTGCTTACAGCGCAAAGCGCTGTAAAACATCTTATACCAATTCACAAAAGTGTCGGCACACTTTTGTGAATTCAAAACTAAACCCAGTAAGGGTTTTAAAAACACCCTACATCATCGCCTTACCCAAATGACCTTGAGCATCTTGCAATAATTTCTCGGCAGTAGCTATATCTAAATTTTTCCAATGCATTAACAAAGCTAATTTCACCCGCTTGCCCGATCGCTCTAGCAATTGGGCTGCATCCTCACGACTGCTCGATGTGAGATCGCGAATAATCCGAATGGCGCGATCTTCGAGCTTGCTATTGGTGACAGCGACATCAATCATCCGATTGCCATAAACTTTACCAAGCTGCACCATCACACCCGTGGAGATCGTATTTAGTACGAGTTTTGTAGCTGTCCCAGCTTTTAGTCTGGTTGATCCTGTCAAAACTTCGGCTCCTACTAATGGACGGATCTCGATATCGTACTGGCTGGGAAATTGGTCAGGTGGCACGCAACAAAAAAAGACCGTTTTCGCACCTCGATACTTGGCTTCGTTGAGCGCTCCGTGGACATAGGGTGTGGTTCCGCCTGCGGTAATGCCAAAGACAACGTCGAGATCGCATATATTTCTTTCGGCGATCGCATCTTTGCCGTCATCTTCGCGATCTTCGAGGGCTTCGGAACTGCGTACCATAGCATTCATCCCACCCGCCAAGACGCCTTGAATCAGTTCAGGATCACTACAAAAAGTGGGCGGACATTCAGCAGCATCTAGCACACCAAGCCGACCACTCGTACCAGCACCCACATAAAACAATCGACCACCACTCGCGATCGCCTCAGCAATCATCGTAATCGCGGCGGCGATCGCTTCTTTTTCGATACCGACTGCGGCAACGGCTTTAGCATCCTCTTGGTTAAACAGTTCAACAATTTCTAAGGCACTGAGTCGATCCAAATTTTGGCTATGGGGATTTGCTTGCTCGGTCAACAAATAACCGCGATCGCCATTGTTCACTGCACTATTGATTGCGCTATTCACTGTCCAAACTCAACTCTTGCTTTTTCGACAATTTCTGCGGTAATCGTATCACTACCTGCGGCTTGAGCGAGTTGCTCGATTCTTTGACGCGCTTGCGATCGCACAAAGTAGGGAATATTTTTGTACTTGACTTTTGCCTCGGCAGTCCAAGTTAAGCCCTCATCATAATCCGATTTTTGCATGGTTTTCTCTATAAACTAGCGATCGCTAGTATGCCATCACCTTAGTTTTCAGCAAAATTTACTTCGTGTAGATTTACAATCATGCTTTAAACCCGAAAAGGTCGTCTCCAGCAAACCCCAAAAGCTGTGGCGCACGCTGCGCGTGCGCCACAGCTTTTGGGGTTTGCTACTTACAACCAATTACCAATTAAGGTAAAGGAAGACCAAAAGTAAGGATGCTTTAGATCAACGCCTCTGGTATCGACTTGGAATGGAATATTCGGAAATCCTTTGATTCCAAGGATTTGGTTATTCTTAATCGTTACTTCACCATGCAAAAATGCTAATTGAGCTTCTTGCAAGGCGATAGCCTTGCTGGGTGCTGTAGGCAGTCCACGATAAAAACGAATCATTAAGGGAGCCGTACCTGCATCACTGACTGTCCAGAGAGAAGCCAAGACACTCTTTGCACCCGAATCTACTGCTAAACCTGCTAAGCCTAGATTTTGTCCCACTGCGGTTTCACAGGCGCTAAGAGTCAGTAAATCCGTCACTAGATTCATCTTCGAGATTTGATTCATTTGTAAGCGATCGCCCCAAAATTGAATGAAAGATTCCTCTGGTGACTGTTTGACAAATTTGGCATGGGTAGCAAGATGGATAATCCCAAAATTTTGACTACTAGTTTGCGATCGCAAATTATCCTTGGTAAAAGAGCTATTCATAAAGTTTTTGCCAACTAACACCTGCGAAGAAATCGTCTCAACTTCTACTTTGGTAGCAGGTAAGGGCGACCAGCCTTCGACAGATTCAGATAAGCCCATCGCTAGAATTTGGGGAGTCAGAGCGCGATCGGGATGGTTGGGTTCTGTTAACTGCCAAGATGGAATCGTCGTGACTGCATATTTCTCAATCAGATAACGCTTGCCATCATGGAATGCGGCTGGTGGCACGACGCGCAAATTGCCATTCATCACAAATACAAGGGTTTTTACTTGAGACTTTTCTAGCTCAGGTTCCATTGGGCGCACTACCCAATCATAAAGCTGCTGTGACTGTGGTAAAAAGTCTTCGGAACTGGTGTCGCGCAAATTGTTACGAAAGTCAATGATCACGCGATCAACGTCTTCAGTCGTAACGTTATAGGCAACCTTCCGAAATGGAGTCCCACTGGTTTGATTGTTTTGAGCCAATGGAATTCCAAATTTTTCCTGTAAAGATTTAGCGCCAATCCGAGTCCGCGAGAATATTCCCGCAGGTCGATTGGGGCTAGAAGGTGGTACGCCAATTAGTTCTAAACCACCTTTAGAAGTGGTGACATAAATTAGCGCTGTCGGGCTACCTGTCAATTTAGAAATCCGATCCACTTCTGTGGCATAGCAGTCATTACTGTCGGGTTGAAGCGATCGCATCCGTTTGCGTAAATAAGCCTCTAGTTCCGCGCTATATCCTTTTTCGAGGGCATTACAAGCTTGGGGCAATTGATTTTGGACAGCATATTGCCTTGCTAACAGGAAGTATAGTCTCCCAATTTGTCCACGAATTTCGGCAATATCAGGGGACAGATCCACCTGTTGTTGATCACTATTGCCAGAACGACTTAAAGAATTGATCAGGTTTAAAATGATAAACGGATCAAGCCCGCCGCTAGAAGGAGGTCGTGAATGATTTTCATTGCTATCGGGATATCGTGATGGGTAATTGGATTGCGATCGTGCAGATTTGGGAACATTCAACGACAGCATCGCGAATATCAAGGAAAGAGACCATAATAGAAAATATCGCATATGAGTTTGCTCCTAAATTTCCTTGGGGTTCTCTGAAGTAATTCTAGTAGCGTGGCGAAGCCACGCTACTAGAATTACTTCTATTTTAAAGTTATTTTGAGTCCACCCGCAGGGCAATTGTCGTACTTCGGCGTTGTGGCTTAACTGGTTGATTGTTTTTTACATCATTCTTTTCAGTTGTTTGTAGACTTCATCATCGTTCCGTTTATCAATTAGTAGGATTTCTAGCGTTTGTTCGTCCACACAATAAACTATTCGATATTCACCAATATCGGCTCTGTGATAGGGATATCCTTTCAATTTTAGAGAATCTTGAGGATAAGGATTTGAAGTCAGTTCGGTAATTTTGATTGCTACTTGTTTGGCGTGTTTATCTGGTAGTTTTTTTAAGCGCTTAACAGCTTGTCGAGACAGGTTAATCTTAAGCATTCAGAATTTCTGATAGTAAAGCTTCACTTTCTGTAATACCAATAAAACCTTCTTGCCTAGCTTGTTCTGCTTTTAAAGCCAAAAATTGATTTTCTAAATTTAAAAATCTCTCAAACTCCTCAATTGACATCATAATTGCGACACTACGACCTTTTTTAGCTATTTGCACTGGTTCTCTACGAGCTAGGTCTAATAGTTCTCCAAAGCGGTTTTTAGCTTCTGATGCACCTAATGTTTTCATGGTTACTGCTCCTAATTTTGCTCTTAGCTATTATAGCCATTTTAGCTATTTTAGCCATGATTACCTGTCTCAAAAACAAATTAATCAGCGATCTTACAGAAATAGCTAAAGGTACTGCAATTTAATGAGAAACCGATTTTTGATGGTGCGCGAAGCCGCACCATCAAAAATCGGTTTTACGGCAACTTCTATTTTAAAGTCATTTTGATGCCACCAGCAGGAGCAAGAGTGACACCTCGGCGTTGTGGCTTAACTGGTTTATGCTCGGCTAACTCCAAATCAAAATTAGATAGAATTGTTGCCAAAACGATCTTCATCTCAAATTGGGCTAAAGCCTCACCTACACAGCGACGCACACCGCCACCAAAGGGCATAAACTCATAGGGCGAAAATTGATGCTCTAAAAATCGCTCTGGTCTGAACTGATTAGGCTCAGGATACAATTCTTCACGATGGTGTAAGAGATAGATGCAACCAAGCACAATCGTATTTGACTCAAGTTTATACCCCAATAGTTCCACAGGCTCTTGAACCACTCTAGGAAAAGTGAGCATTCCTACTGGATAAATGCGTAGAGTCTCGTTGCAAACTGCGGTTAGGTAAGGCAATCGAAAAATGCTCATCCAATCCGTTGGATCGGTGACGCTCTTTAACTCATGCGATAGTTTCTCTTTGATATCTGGCAAGTGATGAATCCAATATAAAGCCCAAGACATGGCTGTGGCTGTGGTTTCATGTCCTGCTAGTAACAAAGCAAGTAGTTCGTCATGTAATTCTAGATCGGTCATTCCCTTTCCTTCTTCGTCACTGGCGGATAGGAGCATTGCTAGAATATCAGTGCGGCTTGGATCGGGATGGGCGCGACGTTCGGCGATTTCTAAGTAGATTAATTTATCGATTTGTTCTTTTTGTCGGACAAAGTTGCCCCAAGGACTCCAAGCACCTAAATCTTTTTGTAGAGATGGAAAGAAGAGGGCTGCTGAGGTGAAGGGTGAGTTAAATAGCTCGGTCATTTGGCTCATCAGTTTTTTTAGTTGCTGACAGCGATCGCCTTCATATAAACCAAATACTGCCTGTAGGATAATTTGTAGCGAGATGTCCTGCATGGCATCGCGGACAGAAAAACTCTTATTTTGAGTTTTATTGGCTTCTAATTTTTGGAATACTTTGGTGGTTATTTCAAAGACTAGCTGTCCATAGTTTTGCATCCGTGAGCCATGAAAGGAGGGCATTACTAGTTGTCGCCGCTTTTTGTGGCGATCGCCGTCTAGCATCATTACCGATGCATCGCCCATGATTGGTTTTAAAATCCCATTCAGTTCCCCTGGGGCATTAAATTGTTTGCGATCGTTGGTGAGGATTTGCTGGATGGCTTGGGGTTCGTTCACAAATACAATCGAGCTACCGAAACCAACAATTTTGGCTGTAAATATATCTGGATATTTTCGTACTGCTGTCTCCATATAACCCACAGGATCGGCGACCCATTGAATTTGTTGCAATAACGAGATGGTTTCGATGGGGTTAATTGCGGTGACCATTTTGTGTTTTTTGATTTCGGTTTGTTTTTATTTTATATCAGCCACTCTTGTTCAATACGTTCTAAGTCTTTGATTGCGCCGAGTTGTTGATAGATGGTTTTGGCTTTGTCGTAGTATTGCTGAGCAAGGGTGATGAGTCAGAATCTAAGAATCAGGCATGATCACTGGAATTTGTTGGTTGCGGAGCTTGCGATAAATCCTAAAATCGCTATCGATTGTCAGTACGGATGCATTTGGGTAGATTTCTGACATTCTGACTAAACAAGCATCAGCTAAGGACATTGGAACTGATGAGTAGCTTTGCATTAGCTGTTCGATAAATTCGATTTCATCTCTTAGTTGAAAAGCTATTTCAATGTAGCCTTGACTAACTAATTGCAAAATCTTTTCTTTGCCTGAGCGGACTTTTTGCAACAAAAACAGGTTTCTGTTAGAACTGGTTCACAGGTCAGGAGGGGATAACGCACATCTGATAATGAGGTGACAGCCCATTGATGGAATTTGTCATTAGGCATAAGGTAGGCTACTAAGACACCTGTATCCGCGATTACGACCTTTGACATTATTCACCAAACCCTTGCATATAGCAATCCTAAATGATTTGTGAGAAAAAGCCATAGGTAAAAAGCTTTGGGAAATTAAAAATTTGTCGATGAGTAAAAAACTCAAAAAAGAACTTAACTGTCGCAAAAGATTTACATAAATGATAG
>NZ_NDHW01000199.1 GCF_002251945.1 Pseudanabaena sp. SR411 | reverse complement strand
ATATTCATAAATGGAAGAACTCAGAACCGTTGCCCATACGCGATCATCTATGGATGCAGTTTGCCAATATTGTCGCAAATCTCTTCCAAAGGCATCTAAATCGCCTCTATATATAGATAGGGGACTGATACCCGCTTCCCATAATTTACGATTGAAGGTAATGGCATTACCATGACGGTGAATCGTCATGGCAGCACAAAGAGGGAATTGACGTGCGCCTTCTGCGCCAATACGGGCATTGGTGACAGCACCAGATACCACAGGAGAGGCATCTAAGCGTCCAAAAATGATCCCGTCACGGGAATTAGCCCAACTCGCTTCTCGACTGAGCGTAACGTTTAATCCATACTTCCGAAAAAAACCTTTTTCCCAAGCGATCGCAAAGGGAGCGCAATCGTTAACAGGTACAAAGCCAACCGTTAAATTTGGCTTTTCCAAACTGGCAGGATTAATTACAGGCTCCACAGCCAAAGCTGTCTCCGATAGTCCAGTGGGATTTCGTCCTTGCTCTTGAGAACAAGCAGAAAAGGCGATCGTTGAGGCAGTAGCAGTCATTCCCTGAAGGAATGCTCTCCTTGTGGTAGACATGGGAATCTCCGAAGTTTAGGATTGTGCGGGGCGACGGGTCATGATTGCTTGTAATTTAGCAAGGGCATAGTCCAAAATCAGTCCTGTCACACCAATCACAAAGACTGCCAAAAATACAGAACTTACATTCAAGCGATTCCATTCATCCCAAACAAAAAAGCCAATACCAATGCCACCCGTGAGCATTTCCACTGCTACAATTACTAACCATGCAATCCCTAAACTAATCCTTAAACCTGTAAAAATATAGGGCAAACTCGCTGGCAGAACTACTTTAATTAACTGCTTCCAACGAGGCATTTCTAACACTTGAGCAACTTCCAAATAGTCTTTGGGAACGTTACTTACTCCTTCAGCAGTGTTAATAATCGTAGACCAGAGGGAAGTAATGAAAATCACGAAAATTGCTGAAGGTTCGGCAGCATTAAAAATAGCAAGGGCGATCGGTAACCAAACGAGTGGTGAAACTGGCTTGAAAACCTGAATAATCGGGTTGATTGCCAACCAAGCATTGCGTGATAGCCCAATCCAAACCCCGACGGGAATGGCAACTATAGCCCCTAAGAGAAAGCCAATACAGACTCGACGTAAACTTGCTAACAGTAGCCATCCAATCCCAATATCACCAAGTCCACGACGATAAAACGGATTTAAAATAAAATCTAAATTCTTGACAAATGCTTCTGGCGGTGTGGGCATCATTTCATTGCGAAATAAAGCGATCGCCCACCATAGAGCAATCACTCCTGCAAAACCTGCGATCGGTAGCAACACATTAGCTCGAAACAAACTGCGAAAACACCCAGTCATAAAAGTGCGGGTATTAGTCGCCAAACTCATCAAAGCCATGATTTGTAGTACCTTGTTTCAGAATGGACTGATGTGCTCTGAGAGTCCAAACAAGAATCCTGTTGAAACTGATACTACTCGTCAAAAAATTTTAACTTGCAGTGATCGCCATTTTCCACAGTCTTCTCTCACTGCCTACGAGGTTAGCTGACGGGCTAGGACTGAGAGATGTCCTTTTTCAGATTCATTCTGAAAATACGCCCCTATGCTCTTAGAGAACTTGGTTCCCCCGTTTTTTGTTTTACTTTAGGTAATAACTTAGAGATAAAACAAAAATTAGGCTGACTTACTCAGTTGCACAAAGATATATCACCATTTTTTTTTACATGTCAACACCTAAAATCTAGATGTAATCTAACTTGTTATTAGACGGAAAGTTTCTTTCTAATAAAATATTCAGGCTTAGCAGTAACTATCTAACTCCTCCATAAATCGCAGTTTCTTCATTACTAATCCATGCCCAAAGCTGATCTCCATAGGAAAAATGCCACCATTCATTGGGATGTCTTTGGAATCCGCTATGAGTCATCACTTGATTTAATAACTGGCGATCGCAATGAAATTCCATTTCTTGCTTACCACTAGAAGTTGCAAAATAATTAGGTAAAGAGCGATCGCTAATCTCATCAATAGGAGAACCCATATTTACAGGAATTACACCTTCAGCATCATTTCTGTAAAAGGTGACATCGATCGCTGCACCCGTACTGTGAGGAGGAGGAGTTTTTGGATCGTGGCTCGGAATTGCCCAAAACTTCATCACTTCTGCCATGAGTGAGTTTTTTTGTTCTTCACAAAGAGAATCAACTTTTAATCCCTTACTTGCTACTAACTGAGTGAAACTATAGTCCACCATAAACTGCTGTACAGGAATTGGACGATAGGCATCAAAAATTGCAATTTGATAATGGGGACGAATAGTTTGTAAATAGGCTTGAGATTTTTGCAGTTTCTCTAAAATACCTTGGCGCACCCAAAAAGGAGAGCGATCACCATAAGGTGCGCCCAATGACATATAGGGATGAGGATCGATGGTTGTGATGTTTGAGGCGATCGCTACCAGAGGCTCACCACATTCAGCGATCGCAATATTTTGATAGGGCTTCATGGGCAAGGAAAAAGGAAAAAGGAAAAAATTAAGCTAACGGCTAATAGCTAAGTAGCTGGGCATAATTAAAAAAATAGAACCAAAACCTTTGGCGCACGCGCAGCGTGCGCCAAAGGTTTTGGGGTTTTAGATTTAACTGCGTCTAGTTACTTATAGCCATATATGACTTGATCGCTAATAATGAGTAAATACACTTACTGTACAAAAGTTAACAGTTTTTCGGATATACTCCGCTAAACTTTTGGCTACGCTAATTCTGATGTGAGGAGGACAAGGCGATCGTTTCTACAACCAGTTCAACCAATGCAGGTACAACCACCAATTTACAACAGCCTATGGAATCGACGACGGATCTCGCCAAAAATTTGTACGATGCTTCACAAATTCTTGAGCCATTCGAACTAACCACGCTCGAATCTTCGCAAATGCCCCAAATCGAACCCAACGCCCCAGTCCTCCGTATTATTGGCAAAGCACCATTATCAGGGCATGTCCCCATTAGCGGCGCAAAAAATTCGATCCTTGCTCTTATGGCAGGCACACTTTTATCCTCCGAAGGATGTCGTATTCGCAATGTTCCTAATCTCGCTGATGTACAGCGCATGGGCGACATTCTCGAAACTCTCGGCGTGAAAATTTCGCGCAATGGTGAAGTTCTGGATCTTGATACCAGTAACTTGACCACCAACTCTGCACCTTACGAATTGGTCAGCAAAATGAGAGCGAGCTTCTTTGCTCTCGGTTCATTATTGGCAAGACTAGGCTCAGCAAGAATGCCTCTACCCGGTGGCTGTGCGATCGGTGCGCGTCCAGTAGAATTGCATGTACGTGGTTTGCAAGCCTTGGGGGCAGATGTGCAAATTGACCATGGAGTTGTCCAAGCCTATGCTAAGAGCCGCAATGGACGATTGCAAGGTGCAAGAATTTATTTGGATTATCCCAGCGTTGGTGCGACTGAGACTTTAATGATGGCGGCGACGCTAGCTGAAGGGGAAACAATTATTGAAAATGCCGCATTAGAACCTGAAGTCACCGATCTTGCCGATCTATGTATGGCTATGGGCGCAAAGATTAGAGGTGCTGGTACGAATACGATCATCATTGATGGTGTGGAAAAGCTACATTTTGCTGATTTCACCGCCATTCCCGATCGCGTTGAAGCTGCAACTTTCATGGTTGCCGCCGCAATTACCCGCTCAACCCTATCGATGTCACCTGTGATTCCCGCGCACCTCACCGCCGCGATTTCTAAATTACAGGATATTGGGGTGACGGTTCGCCAAGATTCTGACAATATGATTACCGTTATTGGTGGCGATCGCTACCGTGCTGTTGACATTGAAACCTTGCCTTATCCTGGCTTCCCAACGGATATGCAAGCGCAATTTATGGCATTACTAAGCATCTGCGAAGGCAATGGCGTAGTCACCGAAACCGTATTTGAAAACCGCTTGCAGCATGTTGCCGAACTCAATCGTATGGGTGCAAATATTCGCCTCAAAAATAATGTGGCAGTAGTCACAGGTGTGCCTCAATTGTCAGGTGCGCCTGTAATGGCGACGGATTTACGAGCTTCGGCAGCTTTGGTCATTGCAGGACTAGCCGCTGATGGTGAAACCACGGTCATGGGCTTGCATCACCTCGATCGCGGTTATGATCGCATCGAAGAAAAGTTACGCAATGTTGGCGCTAAGCTCTATCGCACGAGTGAAGCGGTTCCCGTATAATTCAACAAAGACGCTGCATAGCAGCGTCTTTGTTGTTATTAATAAAAATTCATGACAGAGCTTTGCGCGATCGCCCTAGGTAGTAACCTGAGCAGTGAAATTGGTGACTCCCAAAAAATTGTCCAAGCAGCGATCGCCCAACTCGCTAACCATCCAGAGATAGAAGTGGTTAAGGTTTCCCGTTGGTATCGAACTAAGGCGATCACTTTACCCAATTCTGCGCCGCAGCCAGACTACATCAATGGTTGTGCAGTTTTAAGAACTACGCTCAATCCATTTCAGTTATTGCAAGCGCTATTTTATACAGAGCAGTTTTTTGGGCGCGAGCGTCGCGAACGTTGGGGGGCAAGAACTCTCGATCTAGATTTATTACTTTATGGCGATCGCCTGATCGATACCCCAGAATTAGTATTACCGCATCCTCGCATGAGCGATCGCGCCTTTGTACTTTTACCCCTAGCCGAAATTGCTGCTGATTGGATACATCCCGTAAAAGGGTTAGCAATCTCTGAGCTATCCCACAATCCCCCCGACTTAGATTTGAGCTATCCCATTGCGCTTGATGCTAAGGAAATTGTCTTAATTTGAGAATTGCTTAGTTTTCGGGGAAATGTTTGGGGATGTTTCAAAATTTGCTGAGGGTGCGATAATCTCTATAATTTGACTGTGTGTAGGAGTTGTTCGACTTCTTTAATTTCTTAGGCAATGCTGAGATCGCGATAGAGGCGATCGCAACAACTAATGCGGGTCGGAGCTTTCCTGCCTTTAAGTCAGCTTGAGGAAACCGAACTCAAACAATATCTCGCGATTTCATGATTTATAGACTTCCTTAGCATCTTCCAAGAAATACTCGATTTCGTCATCTTCACTAAAAAACTGGGCAAGTGAAAACTCCTCAAGGAAAAATTGGAAAGGCTTTTTGATTTTTGCACTTGAGGTAAAAAGCAGTAACCGAATCGAAATCTGCAACATTTCCTTAGACCAATTTTGTTGTGGTGCGGCTTTGCCGCACCACAACAAAATTGGTTCTTAATTTTAAGTTTAGTCTCTAACTACGACTAGAAGCCATATTTTCAAATTTAGTTAAGCGTGGTTCAAACAGTAATTTGACCGTACCAACTGGTCCATTACGGTGTTTAGCGATAATAATCTCAGCAACTCCGCGATCGGGAGTTTCAGGATTGTAATATTCATCACGATATAAATTAATTACTAAATCCGCATCCTGCTCGATCGAACCTGATTCTCTCAAGTCAGAAAGCATCGGACGTTTATTAGTTCTCGCTTCTACACCACGACTTAATTGGGATAGCGCGATTACAGGCACATTTAATTCACGGGCTAAAGCTTTAAGCGATCGCGTAATTCTCGATATTTCCTGCACCCGATTATCAGAACCAGAGCCTTCCATTAATTGCAAATAGTCAATCAAAATTAGACCTAGTACGCCTCCCTTTTCTGACTGCAAACGTCGTGCCTTAGAACGTAATTCCGTAATTGGAGGATTGGGAGTGTCATCGATAAATAGAGGCAATTCCGAAAGTCCACTAATCGCCATCGCCACGGTTCCCCATTCATTTTCGCTAATCTGTCCAGTGCGGAGACGATTACTATCGATGCCCATATCACTGGAGCGAACTTTGGATTGACTGGCTAAGAGACGGTAAACCAATTGCTCCTTCGACATTTCTAAGCTAAAAATTGCCACAGGTAAGCGGTGAATTTCTGCCATTTTTCGGGCTATTTCTAATCCGAAAGCAGTTTTCCCCATTGACGGGCGACCTGCAAGGATAATCAAATCCGATCGCTGCAATCCATTGGTCATCGCATCAAAATCATAAAATCCTGTAATTAAACCTGTGGCGGTGGAATTGCCAGTACCAAGGGAATTAAAACGATTTTCTAATTCGTAAAAGGTTTTTGTGAGAATATCGGCAGCAGGAGTAAGCCCTTGTTGGGCGCGGGATTGCGTAACCGCAAAAATCTTTTGTTCCGATTGATCGAGAAGTTGTGCTAATTCAATTTCGTTACTGTAACTAATCTCAACCACACCTCTAGCGGCTTCGGCAAGCTTACGTCGTGCATATTTGTCCGCAACTAATTGAGCATAAAAATCAATATTGACAGCGCTGACGGTGCGATCGCAAAGTTGGGCAATTTTTGTCTGACCACCGATTTTTTCGAGCATATCGCGATCGCTGAGCCATGTGGTTAAGCTCATCATGTCCGTAGGATTGGACAGGTTATGCAACATTAAGCAAGCACGAAAAATCTCCTGATGCGCCGCGACATAGAACATTTCGGGACGCAATGTATCGAGTACGCGCGATACTGCTTCTGGATCGATTAAGATTCCCCCTAAGACTGCCTCCTCAGCCTCAATATTCTGGGGTGGTAAGCGATCACTGATAGATTCAAAGTCTTTGCTCATATAAATTTTGACTAGTTTGTTTCCTAGGAAAAGCACCTAGAAATTTTGAGGCTAGGTTTGAGTGCATTCATAATTCTAGGTTTAAATTTGCAAAAACCTAGAAAGAACATCCCAAAAAAGTGATTGATGACGCTTCCAGCAATTCTCATTATTAAAATCGGTTTTTTGAAAGCCCGCCGTTGGCGGGCTCTCAAAAAACCGATTTTGGTGTTTCTAGCGCCTTCGGCGCTAGAAACACCAAAATCGGTTTCATAATGAGAATTGCTGTGACGCTTCGCGCCATCAATTAATTTTTGGAGATTTGTGAGAGTGTGCCTATTTTGCGGCACACTCTCACAAATCATTTAGGATTGCTATAGTGCTGTTAGTAATGAGCAATTGATATGGGATTTGAGGAAGTATTTGTTTTTGCTGTAGTGGGGTGCATCGCAATCTACCATCAGCGATCGCAACAACGCGCAAACCAGCAGACCCAAATATTTGTTTTGTGGATTCTAGCAGTTGCCTTGCCAAGCTTGGCGATCGCCTTGACCACGATCAACCGCTCCGTTTTACCATTGATTTTTGTTGCTGTAGTATTTTTGCTTTGTGTATGGATATATAGCAACTCGATCGCCTCTTCCAACTCTAATCTAGCAACCATCAACCTTGATCCCACCGAAGAAAAACAACTCAAAGACTGCTTTCTCTCAAATATTTATCATCTAACAGGCTTAGAATATCGACCTCACGAAATCTTCTGTCGGGGCAATCTGCGATCGCAAAATCCCAAATATGCTTACGAAACGATTAACCAAAATATTCAAAAAGTATTTGGCGATCGCTTTATTTGTTATTTACAAGAAAGTCCCTTAGAAAATCTAGGTTTAGGTTTTGGCGATGCTCAAGATCGTCAGGAAAACACAACAAACTATTGCTTTTATTTGATCCCCAACCATCTCACCAAATCGCAACCAGCTTTAGGAGAACATCAAAGTTGGTTACCCAGCACAATTAGTATTGGATTCACAGCCTTCACAGTGCTAATCGTAGGTGCAAATCAGCGCATTGAAGACTTGAGCTTGAGCAACTTACCGCAAGGCATTCCTTACTTGCTTTGCCTAGTTACTATCTTTATCGCAAGGGCGATCGCGCAATACTACGTTTCCAGACATTATCGCTTGCAACTCACTTACCCACTTTTCTTACCAGCTCTAGGTGGTTTTGGGTTACTGGGCAGTTTAAATACCAATTTACCTACAGCTCAAGGACACCCACATCAACGCCGTTTCCTATTTGATCTAGCGGTAATTCCCACAATTGTGGGCTTAGCAATTTCTATAGTTTTATTAATTTTAGGTAACTGGGTGTTAGTTCCTACAACTGCAATGGTTGCTGACCCTGCAATCGCCCCATCTTTATTAATTCCAAATCTCGCCACCTTTGACTCCAAAAATTCAATTTTGGTAACTTTACTACAAACAATTTTTTCTATGGGCAAAGCAGCAAATCCTACAGCCCCAATCACCGCTTTTTCACCCCTCACTCTAGCTGGTTGGTCTGGCTTAGCAATTAGTGCCTTACAGCTAATGCCCTTTGACTTACTGGATGGTGGCAATCTGGTAATCGCCATGTTTGGGCATCGTCAAGCCGTCCAAATTGCTCGCATAGCAAGACTAGTATTACTGGCGATCGCTGTACTTACACAGCCTTGGCTGAGAATTTACAGTCTCTTGTTATTTTTATTACCTGTTCCCCGCCCACTTATTTTGAACGAAAGTATTGAAATTGGTAAAGCTCGCGATCTAATTGGCATGATTTTAATTGCGATCGCGTTACTGATTATCCTACCTGTACCCAAATCCCTCTTGTTATGAAGATAAAACAAATGTGCTGCTTATCCTAAACTCAGGTGAATTAATAAAGCTAAAGGCTTTACAAAGCAACATCTTCGTCATTATTAGTTTAGAAAAATAGAGCGTGTGAGCACTGTAGCTGCTACTTTATTAATGTTTTATTTTAAATTTCCAAGACTTTAATGTGATTTTGGGATTATCATTAACCTTGGCATTAGGTAGCCACGATTTGTTGCTACTGGTAACATCAGTTAAGTCAGCAGTAGAGACATGTTCATCCTGAAGCGCCAAGACGTTGAAATCATCAACGTTCAAAACCCACAAAACAAAGATCAACAAATACCGATTTTGCAATATCAGGGGCAAACATTTCGGTTACTCAACATGTTTGGCGATAATCGAGATGAGGCTTTAGCGCTTTGGCGTGACTTAACTGATAACAAAGGCAAAGCTTGCGTATTACTAGAAGAGCCTCAACGTTTTAGCGTTTGGGGAAGAGTTAAACTAGACCAACTCCATACAGCACCTACCCAGAGTTCTTCAGCAGGTACACATCTTGTTCAAGGTTGTTTACTGATATTGCAAGCTGTGTATATCGAGGTTGAAGATCTCCTTGGCGTTAGGCAAGCAGGTTCTTTTAAGCAAGATTTACTGAAGTTTATGCAACAGGGTAAATTTGCTCAAAGCGAAAACATCGCCGCTCTAGAAGAAGTTTTGTCAATTAATCCACTTAATAGTGTGCAAATTCCCAACTGGGATGAAAGCAAATTGCAACTTCTTCTAGGTGAAGTCCATCGACTAGCTTCCTCCTATTTTGGAAACAATAGTTTTGTCGATAGTGCGATCGAGGCTCTAAATGAACTACCTGAAGCGTCATCCGTAACAGCTTGGCTGACAAAAACTCCTAAGGGTAAACTCTGGAAGTAATCTAAATAAATTATTTCGATGTTTTCCTCTAAAGTTATGGCTTGTAGCACAATACTTGTTATTTTCTTTCTTTAAATACTTTATTTCTTATGGTTGTAGCTAAGGTACAAGATTCATGAGTAGAGCTAAATCTCCCTCACCATCAGGGATTTCCACGCAATCTATTGTTTGGGCAGCGATCGGATGGGCCGCCCTAGCTCTAATGTTCTACCTATTTTTCAATGCCCCAACCGATGGACCCCATACCATCAAGCCCGAAGAATGTACCAAGGCAATAAAAGAACTATTCGTAAGACCAAATTGGTATCGATACGGAACGTACATTTTTCAAACTGTAGCGATCGCCTGTTCAGGGATATTGTGCCTACGCAACTGGCGTAGCTCCAAAATCATTAGCGGTCGTAATGTTTGGCTGGGTTTAGGCATCGGTATCTTATCTTGGGGCATTGGCAATTTAATTTTTGGTTATCTGGATTTTCAATATCAAAGTGGATTGATTGCGGGTGGAGCCAAAGGTGCTAAGGATCTAGTGCAAACCTTTCCATCGATCGCCGATATTTTCTTCACAGCAACCTACGTGTTTTTGTCATGGGGAATGGCGATGTCTGTGATTGGACGAAGATTAAATCTTTATCCTAAGCAATGGGCGATCGTCGGTGCTGTTGGATTTATTGGGGTCGTCGTTGCTGCCTATGTTACTTTTGGCGTAGGTGGAGAGTTTTCTCTGGATACTGGGAAAATCCTGAATATTATTTATGCACTAGGTGATATTTGGTTACTGATCGTTGCTACCATTCTCTTGCTTGCCTTTTGGGGTGGTAAAGCTGCTCAATCTTGGCGATTGCTTGGTAGTGCTGGCATTGCCATGTTTTTTGGTGACTTATGGTTTAACTACAGCATCAATACTGGTATCAGCAAAGTTTGTGAAGGTAAGCAATATCAAAGTGGTGAACCTGCCGAATTTTTCTGGATTCTTGCCTTTATTCTCTGGGGAATGGCTGCTGCTTTAGAGTTTGATTTATCTTCGCGACCCACATCTCGTAGCCGCAGAAGTTAAAACTAACCCAAAAAAGAGGGGTGCTTTGCACCCCTCTTTTTTAATACGCACCATTTCCTTTCGGAAAAATCACAACTAAAATGGTTTTAAAGATTAAATGTAGATCCAGCCAAAAGCTCATGCGCTTAACATAACTGGCATCCATCTGTACTCTCTTCGCATAGGGAATATCGTTACGACCCGAAACTTGCCATAGTCCTGCAATACCAGGTCGAACACTGAGTACTCGATCAATTGCTGAGCCATATTTACTAAGTTCAGCTTGAACTAATGGTCGTGGACCAACCACACTCATATCGCCCATGAGTACATTCCAAAATTGGGGTAACTCATCTAAACTAGTTGTCCTCAAGAACTTACCAATTTTAGTAATCCGAGGATCATGTTTGAGCTTAAAAGATGCTTCATATTCAGCACGGCTAATTGGGCAAGCATTTAAATAATCTTCAAGAGCTTGATCTGCCCCATTAATCATCGTTCTAAACTTAATGCAATTAAATTGAGAACCATTTAAACCAACTCTAGGATGAATATATAAAACTGAGCCGTGAGAACTGATGAAAATCAATAACGTAATTGCTAGATAAATTGGCGAAAACACAGTTAGAACAATTGATGCAAATACGATATCAAAGACTCTTTTTCCCCAAGTTGCATAAGGATCTGTACGATCTGTAACCGATTTCTTTGTACGGAGGCTAACTTGACTATTTGCTTTGCTTCTAGTAATCATCAAATCTCTACACCACACCACATAGTTGAACTAATCATACAATGCCTGTCTACTTTTATTGGGGCGATGACGACTATCAAATTTCTCAAGCAGTCAAAAAACTGATAGATACCCATATCGATCCGATGTGGCGAGATTTTAATTATGCAAAAATCAATGCTACGGGGGATCTTGAGGTAATGGACGGATTAAACCAAGCTGTAACTTCGCCCTTTGGGATGGGTAGTCGTTTAACTTGGCTTGCCGATACTGCGATCGCCCAACGATGCGCGGAATCATTACTAGCAGAGTTAGAAAGAACTTTTAATCACTTACCTGTAGACTCCTACATCTTGTTTACATCATCCAATAAGCCTGATGGGAGAGCCAAATCTACCAAGTTATTGCAGAAGTATGCCCAGATTTTGGAGTTTTCGTTAATCCCTCCTTGGAAAACTGATGCGATCGCTCAATTAGTAAAACAGGCTGCCGCAGAAATTGACTTAAAAATAGCATCAGATGGCATAGATTTACTAGTTGATGCAATTGGTAATGATACTCGCCGATTAACTATGGAATTGCAAAAGTTGCAATTATCACATTATGGAAAAACGAAGCCACTTACTGCTAAAGAGATTTCCCCATTAGTGCAAGCTTCGGCTCACAATAGTTTGCAATTAGCAAGCGCTATTCGCTCAGCAAATACTAGTCAAGCCCTCTCATTAATTGCAGAACTACTGCGAAATAATGAAGTAGGTTTGCGGATTTGTGCAACCTTGGTGGGGCAGTTTCGCACATGGCTCTGGATTAAATTGATGCAAGAATCGGGAGAGCGAGATGATAAGGCGATCGCCGATGCTGCGGAAATTGGTAATCCTAAGCGAGTATATTTCTTGAAGCAAGAAGTGCAGGGGCTAAACAGTCAAAAGCTAATGCGATCGCTAAGTATTTTGTTGAGGCTAGAAGCCGATCTGAAACATGGCAAAGATGAAACTGCGACATTGCAAACAGCCATCATTGAGTTATGCCAAGCAATGACCAAATAAGAAAAAGCAGCGCTTCGCGCTGCTTTTTCTTATTTGCGAGATTTGAAAACATGATCGCTGCTAACATGGCAGATAGATCCTTTAATCAGAAGTATGTCCGAACATTCCGCAACAGTTACCGTTGCACTCAATAGTAATAGCCAACCTAATCGCAGTTATGACATTGCGATCGCATCGCATAGTCTCAAAAACTTAGGCGATAAATTAGTAGAAATTGGTTTAGGCAAAAAAAGCAAAAAAATTCTCATTGTCTCGAATCCTGTCATTTATAAGCACTATGGCGAGACTGTCCAGACATCCCTAAGTAATGCAGGTTTTGATGTTGCTCATGTAATATTGCCCGCAGGTGAACGCTTTAAAACGGCGAACTCACTCCAAAAGATTTATGACGCAGCACTTACACATCGTTTAGAACGTTCATCGATAATTGTTGCTCTTGGTGGTGGGGTAATTGGTGACATGTCAGGCTATGCTGCGGCGACTTGGTTGCGTGGCATCGATCTCGTCCAAGTGCCGACTACCCTTTTAGCGATGGTGGATTCAGCGATCGGTGGAAAGACGGGGATCAACCATCCACAGGGCAAAAATCTCATCGGAGCCTTTTATCAGCCACGCCTCGTTTGGGTTGATCCTGAAGTGCTAAAAACTTTACCTGCCCGTGAATTTCGCTCAGCTATGGCTGAGGTAATTAAGTACGGCGTAATTTGGGATCGGGAATTATTTGATCTGCTAGCTCAATGCGATCGCCTCGATCAGTTGCGCTATATTTCAGCAGAATTGCTGCAAACTATTTTGTATCGCTGTGCCAAAGCTAAAGCCGAAGTCGTATCTAAGGATGAGAAAGAGGGAAATCTTCGCGCCATTCTTAACTATGGTCATACTGTTGGTCACGCGATCGAGTCAGTTACCAACTATCGCCTTTACAATCATGGTGAAGCTGTCGGTTTAGGCATGGTCATTGCGGGTGCGATCGCTGTCGATCTGGGTTTATGGACTGAAGCCGATCAAGATCAACAGGTTGCACTGATCACCAAAACCCGACTACCCCAGACTTTACCTGCGGATATTGATTTAGATGCAATAATTGAGTCCCTATCCACCGACAAAAAAGTCGAAGCTGGTCAAGTGCGCTTCATTTTGCCAACGGCGATCGGATCAGTAACGCTTAGCGATCGGGTAACCTCAGCTATGGTTAACCAAAATTTACGAAAAATGATGGCATAACACTTGACACATGAAGTGGTAGTTCGTACTATACTTAAACGTTTATGTCAAGCAAAAAACTGCTAAGCTGAAGTATATCCAAAACTTAATTTGCATATATTGCTTAGCATAGGCATATATTTGTAAACCACTAGTAATTTAAACCAATACCCCCAAGAGTCTAGACAACAGAGATTTCATGACTAAAAAGCCAATTAAAGACCTTCCCCAAATCAACGAACGCATCAGATATCCAAAAATTCGAGTCATTGATATGGAGGGGGAGCAACTCGGCATCCTAACCCCCAAAGAAGCCTTGAAGATGGCTGAAGAAAAAGAGCTAGACCTTGTATTAGTCAGTGACAAGGCTGACCCTCCTGTTTGTCGGATCATGGACTACGGCAAATTCAAGTTTGAGCAAGAGAAAAAGGCAAGGGAAGCTCGCAAAAAGCAACATACCTCTGATGTCAAAGAAGTGAAGATGCGCTACAAGATTGAAGAACATGACTACAAAGTGCGAATCAATCATGCTGAACGCTTCTTAAAAGAAGGTGACAAGGTTAAAGCTACTGTGATGTTCCGTGGTCGTGAGATTCAACACGTTGATCTTGCAGAAGTTTTGTTAAACCGTATGGCTAGCGATCTAGAGTCTGTTGCTGAGATTCAGCAATATCCTAAACGAGAAGGAAGAAACATCACGATGTTGATGGCTCCCAAAAAATAATTAAAAAGACTCGTTTTTACGAGGATTTTTAAAACTCAAAATAGGCAGTGAATAGCAAATCTATTCACTGCCTATTTTTTTATCCTAATTTTCGGAAATTATAGTAATGTAAGTTTTGCTAGGAAACATCAAACCCAAAAGATAAGTGGCGGCACTTTGCGCCGCCACTTATCTTTTGGGTTTGATCATAAAGCAAAACTTGTATTGCTTTATTGGCTGAATCAATTAGGGAGTAGGAGGCAATAGAGTAAATGGAGCTGTGGTTGTTTGAGGGGTAGTAGAGGTAGGTGCAGCAGCCGCAGCGTCAGCAGGCTGAGTATCTACAGCACCAACAACAGGAGCGCCTACAGCACGTAACACTTCGACTCCATTTTGCTGCAAGACTACGATAGGTGGCTCAGAGTTAGTGTCAATTCGCTTAACCAATACTCTACCGTTAGAAATCATCTGGCCTGCTCTCACATAACGAGATGTCGGTTCACCAAATGCGTTGATGATGGCGTAAATTGTGCCTGAGACTTCTACAGTACCAGTGATTTTTGTGCCTTCAGCAGCTTTAGTGTCAGGTGGAGTTATAACTTTTTTATTCGGACGGCTTGATGTTCTCACTACTACGGCTGCCCGAAGATTGGGTGGTGCTTTGGGCTTTTCCAACAAAGTTTCTAATTTTGGTACTGGATTAATCACAGTACTAGTGAAAGGATCGCGAGACTGCTTAGAGTCAACACCAATTTTTTGCTCTAGCTCATCAACTC
Source organism: Pseudanabaena sp. SR411 (assembly GCF_002251945.1). Taxonomy (GTDB): domain Bacteria; phylum Cyanobacteriota; class Cyanobacteriia; order Pseudanabaenales; family Pseudanabaenaceae; genus Pseudanabaena. Next base: position 12,909 of record NZ_NDHW01000199.1, on the reverse strand, counting down.
TTGCTTGCTTATCAGTTGTAGCAATAAGCTCCTGTGTTTTTTGCCCAGCCACAAATGGAGTATTAAAAGTCGGTGTGGCAGGAGTTTCAACAACCTTGGGAGCAGTACTTGTAGGCACACTACCAGCAAGAGTAGGCAATGGCTGCCCTGATTCGGCAAGTGACCTCATTTGTTCACAATCTGTCCCAGAAGCAAACATGCCTGTTTTGACGATGCCTTGTCTGGATTCTCTTGCCGTACTGATCGTACATTGGACTGGTGTACCCTCACCGCAAGCACTAAGGATTGTAGTAACGCTAAGAATCACGCCAGCTAGGTAATAAATACGCATAATTAAAGTTCCTCTGCTGCCTACTTGGTTTTCGGTACAGCGTCATCCGAATTTTTGTCGATTTTGACTGCAAGATATTAAAGCATTATGGTAATTTTGGCAATCATTAACAAGAGATAACATCAAGTTTCATTATAATTCTACGATTTGTCGCCTTGTAGGTTCTATAGCCCCAGCAGCTATTCTCATGATGAAACTGATTTTGGTGTTTCCAGCACCAAAATCAGTTTCATCAAAGCACGCCGTAGGCGTACTTTGATGAAACCGTAAAATAAGGAGTCAGTTTGTGTCCTCTATACTTTTAGTAATAGCCATTAGTGGAGAAATTTGTGGAAATTACATCTGAAGTGTATCAAGGTCAATTTGGTGAGTTTAAGATTACGAAGGACGATCGCCTTGGGGTAATCATTTATCGCAGTGCTTTAGCGATCGCTGCTTTATGTTTTAGCCTAGGAGTGATGTTAGTACTATTGCAACCCAACAATCCTAGTATTTTAAATTGGTTGACTTGGCTGTATTTCGGGTTTTCCATCGGCTTAGGTGTCGCGCTTTGGACAATTCATATTTATCTGGAGTTACTACATCGAGTTTTACAAATTTTTTGGGCGATCGGCGCGATCGCTTCGGTAGGTGTAGCACTTTATTTTCCCGAACCTTTGGCGATCGCTGTTTATGAGCATCCAATTGCACTGATTGGTGTTGGCTTCAGTTTTGCAGCACTAACAGGCATATTTTTTAAAGAGACTTTTTGTTTTAACCGCTTTGAAACTAAGTTTTTAGTACCTTTAGTACCTGTGCTAATTCTTGGGCATCTAGTGAATTTTTTAACTGTGGCGATCGAGCAAGGTTTCTTAGGTGCTTGGGCAGTTTTATTTATGATCTTTGCAATCCGTAAATTAAGCCAAGAAATCCCCGCAGATATTGGCGATAAATCAGTATTTGCTTATCTCAAAGCGCAAAAGCAACAAGCAGTCTAATTTGTTAATCGATCAGGTAAAACCCCATGTAGAGCGTTACATTAAGCAATCAGAACATCAACGGTTGTTTATCGAGTATGACAATTTAGATGATCGGTTTATGCTGTCATCAATTGGTGTTGAAATTTGCTTGACAGATCTATACGAAAATATTGAGCTTTAAGACAAAATCATGATAATTCGTGCGATTTTAGAATGGGATGAGGAAGTGCAATCTTATTCGGCAACTTGCCCAGAGTTAAATTTTGTGTCTTCTTGTGGCGATAGTCGTGAGGAAGCTATATCTAACCTTAAAGAAGCCATTGCTTTAATGCTGGAGCCATTACCAGATCATTTATTAGTTAAAAAGCCTCGTTCCGAAATGGTTGAGTTGGCTCTGTAATTTCTTATGCCCAAATCACCACGATTAACTGCCAGTCAAGTTATTAAACAACTTAAATCAGCAGGATTTTTAGAAGTGTCTCAAAATGGCTCTCATCTCAAGTTATTTAATCCTGAGACTAGGCGGACTGTTATTGTTCCTGTTCATAGCAGCAAAATGATTCCAATAGGTACTTTGAAAGCGATCGAGAAACAAGCTGACATTACTTTTTCATAAACGCAAGCCAATTAGGTTTTAGCCATGCCACGTATTGTTTCACCCCCACTAGACGAATTGCATACACTTCGCACTCCACTAAATGAGGGTGAACGCATTGTTCTTGATTTCTTTTTGCGTAATCTTGCAGAAAAATGGGAAATTTACATTCAGCCACATTTGAATGGTCTTCGTCCAGATTTTGTATTGATCAACCCCAATGTTGGGATAGCTGTTTATGAAGTTAAACACTGGGATTTAGACGCAATACCTTATCGGATACTATACAAAAAAGGAATTCCACAATTATGGGCTACAAACGAATCAGGAATAGACTTTCAAGTCACTGACAATCCTGTTGACAAGGTGATTCATTACAGAGATAAAATAATTAACCTGTACGCACCGTTAATTGGTCAGAATTGTGATGAAGGGGACAAATCTTATTTTGCAATTGTCACGGCGGGATTGATATTTACCAAAGCTAAAACAGCAAGAGTTCAAAAGCTTTTGAACCCTCTACATGAGAAATATTCAGAAAAGTCTCACAACTATCTTCCCTTAGTTGGTGTTGATGAATTACAAGCAAATCGTCTGGGTTCAGTTTTTCATTCGGCTCAATGGCAAACTTCCAGATACATGAAACCTGAGATTGCAGATACTTTGCGAGGCTGGCTAATTGAGCCAGATTTTGCTCAGACTCAAAGACAACCCTTAGAGTTAAACTCTAAACAGAGAGTTTTAGCTACAACACGCACTCAATCAGGATATCGACAAATACGAGGATCAGCAGGGTCTGGAAAATCTCTTGTTTTGGCTTATAGGGCTGCCATGCTAGCAGCGGAAGGCAAAAATGTTTTGTTAGTGACATACAACATTACCCTATGGCATTACCTTAGAGATTTAGTTGTTCGATACCCAGACACAAAAATAAAGCGAAATAAAAACATAACTTACACTCATTTTCACGAATGGTGCAAGAACGTCATAGTCAATGGAGGGCTTAAGCATTTACATGATGATTTATTTGCAAGTAGTCCTCAAAAAGACGAATTATCAAAAGTTTTAGAACATAGAATTTCAGAAATAGCTAACGAGGCAATAGATCGCCTACAAGATAATGTTGGGCAAGAACAAAACTATCTAGAAAAGTACGATGCTATTCTTGTGGACGAAGGTCAGGACTTTAATTTAGATTGGTGGAACACTTTAAGGAGAGTGTTAAAAAAAGATGGAGAAATGATTCTTGTAGTGGATGAAACACAAGATCTTTACCATCAAGCCAAGAGATGGACAGATGAGTCCATGAAAAATGCTGGCTTCCCTAACCGTGCTATTAGTCAGTTAAGTATTTGTTACCGTATGCTACCAAGGCTAATTGGGTATCTGAAGACTTTTATTGAAAAATTTTTACCTTATGCAAATATCAGCTTGCTTAATGCTGAACCAACATTAGAATTAGATGTTTTCCCAGTAACTTTATCTTGGATTCAGTCTAATTCAGAGCATCTTATTCCTAAGCTATGTGCAGAAGCAGCTCTTAACATTCCTCAACTAGCAAATCCAGATGGGGTCGCTTTTCCTGATCTTATTTTGTTGTTGCCTGATCATGGGACTGGTCTAGCTTGTGTCAATATCCTAGAAAGTCATAAGTTTGATATTTTGCATGTCTTCGACAAAAATCGTAAAGAACAAAAAGCTAAAAAAATGAGTTTTTTTATGGGCGATTCTCGTATTAAAGCTTGCACAATTCATAGCTTTAAAGGATGGGAGGCTCGGTATATAGTCATAGCAATTACCAAATCAACAGATTTAGCAGCAGCTTATGTTGCCATGAGTCGATTAAAGCGACATCACGGTGGTAGTTATCTAACTGTTGTTTGCTCGAATCCTGAGCTAGAAGAATATGGAAAGACATGGGAATCTTTCTCTCGTATCTCAAATTCTCGTGACTGCATTGTGCATCAAGAAATTGATGATATTCCTTACTAAATCTAACTTTAACAAAAAACTATATGAATAAAGCTTTTACTTCTCAGGCTGATGAATGGACAGAGGCGATCGCTACAGTGCAAAAGCGCTATGATCGCGAATATCGTAATGAGGCATTTGATTTGCCAGCAGAGGTCGAGTCGATGCCATTGTTTCGAGAATGGGTGAGCCATACTTTGTCTAGTAAAATTGCATCGCCATTTTGGGAATTAGCCCAATTTCAAAAAAATCAGCGTTGTTTAGATATTGGCTGTGGAGTTAGCTTTTTGATCTATCCCTGGCGCGATTGGGATGTATTTTTTTATGGGCAAGAAATTAGCTTTGTGGCAAAGGATGCTCTAAATTCACGAGGTTCTCAGCTTAATTCCAAATTATTTAAAGGTGTACAACTTGGGGCAGGGCATCAGCTAAATTACGAGAATGGATTTTTCGATCGCGTGATTGCCACTGGGTTTAGTTGCTACTACCCCATTGAATATTGGAAGCTGATTTTGCGTGAGGCAAAGCGAGTATTAAAGCCGAATGGGATGCTGATCTTTGATGCGATCGCCCCTGATTTAGAATTTGCAGAAAATTGGGCTATTTTAGAAACCTATTTAGGTTCTGAGGTATTTCTTACGCCGCTTAATGAAATTACGGAGCTGGTGCAGTCGATGGGTGGCAAAATTACCGCCAAAAAAGATGGGTTGCTATTTTGTATGTATCGCGTTCAGTGGTAATTTGTTGAGAGTGACGCATTGTGCCACTCTCAACAAGTATTTGGTTTTTATTTATGTCTGAAAATTCTCAAACAACGGGTGCTGATGCGATTGATGTAGCGATCGCCCAAGGGATTGATTTTGATGGCACACCCATTGATCCTAAAAAGCTTGATCTCTATAGCAGTGTCATGGCGCTTGAAGCAGGTCGTCAGCGCAGTGGCGTAACTAATACCATGCGATCGCGCATTGTCCGTATTGGCGCAAAACACATCCCTCAAGATGAACTCAATCAAAAATTATTGGATGCAGGCTTTGCCCCATTGAAGGAAAAAGATATTGCCTATTTTTATAACAAATAGCTTTTATAGCTGTTGCCAAATTACCAGGACATAAAACCCAAGAATTGGCTGGCGGCGCTTCGCGCCGCCAGCCAATTCTTGGGTTTTGATTTATCCTAAGACAAGTATCTACCGCCTTTTGGCGTATTTAACTCAAATCTTGGGCATAATTGCTGATAAGCAACCTTGCAATCAACTTGCAATCAAAATGTTTAAGTATTGGCAAACTATATCCAGCGTTTTCGTAACCACTTTATTTCTGTCGGCATTTAGTGGCTGGATTAACTTAATTAACTCAGATGTGGCGATCGCGCAAACAGCATCTCGATCTGTCCGTAACCAAGACATTGAACGTTTAAAGCGATCAGGACAGCGCTGGATTGAAATTCGTCTGCGTAGTCAGAGACTATTGGCATGGCAAGGAAATCGGCTTGTTTATGCAGTAGTGGTTTCCACTGGCAAAAGCGCTACGCCCACCCCTACAGGTATTTTTAACATTCAGACCAAACACCCTACAGCGAGAATGCAAGGTGAGGACTACAACGTACCTGATGTTCCTCATGTGATGTACTACAGTGGCAACTATGGCATTCATGGGGCATATTGGCATCGTAGCTTTGGGATTCCGATCAGTCATGGCTGCACTAATGTCGCGCCTGATCACGCTGCTTGGCTTTACCGATGGGCTTCTGTGGGTACACCCGTAGTTGTGCGTTAGCAAAACAAAAAAATGTACCGCCCGCGAAGCGGGCGGTACATTTTTTTGTTTTGCTAAATAAAACTTAACGAGCTAGAAATAGACAGAGGCGATCGCCTCACAGTAACCTAGAGACGGTATCTGTAATCATTTTATTTTTCACATTACAGTCTTTAGGAATAAGGATAAAACTATGGCAGTTGCACGTGGTTCTAAGGTTCGCATTTTGCGTAAAGAGTCCTACTGGTATCGCGAAGTCGGTACTGTGGCTTCCGTTGATAAGAGCGGCATCATTTACCCAGTGATCGTTCGTTTCGACAGCGTTAACTACTCCAACATCGCAACCAACAACTTTGCGATTGATGAAGTCGAAGAAGTCGCCTAGATTCTTCAAAAACCAAAAAGAAGAAGGGGCGCAATGCGCCCCTTCTTCTTTTTTACAGCAATTACCGAACAAACAAACCACAAGAAATTTTTTGAAAGTATCGCTTAGCAATACTTTCAAAAAATTTCTTGTGGTTTGGATTTGAGTGCAAAGCGCTGTAGATTTTAGTTATTTTTTTAGTTTGAGCGTAAAGCGTTACATATAATGCCCGAATTACCAGAAGTTGAGACGGTTCGTATCGGTTTAAATGAAAATACGTTAGGTTGGCAGATTGAGGGGGGTGAGGTATTGCTGCCCCGTGTGATCGCTTATCCTGATCAGCCACAGGCTTTTTTAGATGCTCTGATTGGGACAGATTTTACCGAGTGGCAGCGACGAGGAAAATATTTAATTGCACAGCTTTCACAGGGTAATCAATTAGGTGTGCATTTGCGGATGACGGGGAGTTTGCTTTGGTGCGATCGCGATATGGCTGTGGGTAAGCATACGCGAGTGAGATTGTTTTTAAAGGAAAAAGGAAAAGGGGAAAAGGAAAAAAAGGGGGGATTGAAGGAGTTAAGGTTTGATGATCAGCGAACTTTTGGTAAACTTTGGTTGGTTCCATCTCATCAAGCAACGGAATCGATCATTACTGGTTTGCAGAAGTTAGGTTTGGAACCTTTTGACGCTAAGTTTACCCCAGAGCATTTAGCTTCTAAACTTAGTCGTAGTGGTCGCCCGATTAAGACTGTATTACTCGATCAGGAAACTGTCGCAGGGATTGGGAATATCTATGCTGATGAATCGTTGTTTCTCGGTAAAATTCATCCTCAAAAAGCAGCGAATTCTCTCAATTCGGAACAGATCAAAGCTCTACATCAAGGAATTATTCGCTCTCTTAGTGATGGTATTGCCAAAGGGGGAACGACTTTTAGTTCTTTTCAGAATGTGGCGGGACTTAAGGGAAACTACATTGATACGGCTTGGGTGTTTCGACGCACAGGACAGCCTTGTAATGTCTGTGGCACTGTTATTTCACGAATCAAGCTTGGTGGGCGATCGACGCATTTTTGCGCTAACTGTCAGAGTTTATAGCGAGAATGTCAATCTTTGCGAAGCTTAGTGAACAAATGTAATACCTTGTAAATATAGTGCTTGTATAGTCGTTATAATTATGAAGTATCAAGGCTTTCAATAAGTTATCTATACCAACTATAGAAGTTTTGATCGCATAACTTATGCTTCAGTAAGTTATCGAAATTCTATTGATTGAAATTTAAGGTTTCAAATACGATCCATGCATTGATCTAATCATTAATTTGGTTAGGGAGTTAAATCATCATGACTAGCTCAACTTTTGCCTCAGAAACATCTAGAAATGTTCCTAAAGAACAGGCTCTAATACTTTGGTTTGAAGAAGTGGGAATTGCTGATATTCCCCTTGTGGGTGGGAAAAATGCTTCTCTGGGGGAAATGATTCGCCAGCTTCAACCCAAAGGTGTGAATGTTCCCAATGGATTTGCAACTACTGCCTACGCTTTCCGTTACTTTATTGAGAAAGCAGGTCTAGAAGTCAAACTGCGCGAACTCTTCGCCGATCTAGACATTGAGGACATGAATAATCTGCGCGATCGCGGTCGAATGGCACGAGCTTTAGTTCTCAACACACCATTTCCTGACGATCTACAAATGGCGATCGCTATGTCCTATCAGAAACTCTGCGATTGCGAGACTTCCTGCGGTAAAGAAGCTGATGTCGCTGTCCGTTCTAGTGCTACCGCCGAAGACTTGCCCGATGCCAGTTTCGCAGGACAACAGGAAACTTATCTGAATGTCTATGGTGCGAATGAAGTTGTCGATGCTTGCCATCGCTGCTTTGCTTCACTATTCACCGATCGCGCCATTTCCTACCGCACGATCAATGGCTTCGATCATTTTGATATCGCTCTCTCCGTCGGCGTACAGAAGATGGTACGTTCCGACCTCGCCGCCTCTGGTGTAATGTTCTCCATCGACACGGAGACAGGCTTTAAAAATGCAGCGTTAATTACCGCCGCCTATGGCTTAGGTGAAAACGTGGTACAGGGTGCAGTCAATCCCGACGAGTATTTTGTTTTCAAACCAACTCTCAAACAAGGCTTCCGTCCTATTCTCGAAAAGCGCCTCGGCACAAAAGAAATCAAGATGGTCTATGACCTTGGTGGCGGTAAGCTGACCAAGAATATTCCTGTCCCCGTTTCCGAGCGCGTCAAGTTCGCAATCACTGATGACGAAATTCTCAAACTTGCAGAATGGGCTTGCATCATTGAAGACCACTATTCAGAGGTACGCGGTAAGCTGTCACCGATGGATATTGAATGGGCAAAAGATGGATGCACAGGAGAATTGTTCATCGTGCAGGCAAGACCTGAAACCGTGCAGTCGCAAAAGTCAGGCAACATTCTCCGCAATTACAAACTGAATGGTTCCAGTGATGTACTGATTAAAGGTCGTGCTGTGGGCGAGATGATCGGTCAAGGCAAGGCGAATGTAATTTTGGAAGTCCATAACATCGAAGATTTCCAAGCAGGTGAAGTATTGGTCACCAACAAAACTGACCCCGACTGGGAACCAATCATGAAAAAGGCGAGTGCGATCGTCACTAATCAAGGTGGACGCACCTGCCACGCCGCCATCATTGCGCGAGAAATGGGTATTCCTGCGATCGTCGGTTGCGGCAATGCTACAGGTGTGATCAAAACTGGTCAAGAAGTCACGATCTCCTGTGCTGAAGGCGAAGAAGGCAAAGTTTATGAAGGTTTAGTTCCCTTTGAAGTGATCGAAACTTCCCTCGACAATTTGCCTACCCTCTCCACCAAAATCTTGATGAATGTGGGCAACCCCGAAGAAGCCTTCGGTTTATCTTCCATTCCCTGCGATGGCGTTGGCTTAGCGCGGATGGAATTCATCATCGCTAACCACATCAAAGCACATCCCCTCGCTCTGATGAACTTCGACACCCTCGAAGACAAAGCGGCGAAATGGGAAATCTCGCAACTGACGGCACGCTATGAAAATAAAGCTGATTTCTTCGTAGACAAGCTGGCTCACGGTATCGGCACGATCGCAGCCGCTTTCTATCCCAAACCCGTCGTGGTGCGGATGTCCGACTTCAAGAGCAACGAGTATGCCAATCTGCTTGGTGGTCGGGCTTTTGAACCTACCGAAGAAAACCCGATGATCGGCTGGCGTGGTGCATCTCGTTACTACGATCCTAAATACCGCGAAGCCTATGGTCTGGAATGTCAAGCCCTCAAACGTGTCCGCGATGACATGGGCCTAACCAATGTGATTCCGATGATTCCTTTCTGCCGTACTCCTGAAGAAGGTCGTAAGGTACTTGCGGAAATGGAAAAACATGGATTGAAGCGTGGCGAAAATGGGTTGGAAGTCTATGTGATGTGCGAAATCCCCAGTAACGTGATCTTGGCGGATGAGTTCTCGCAAGTCTTTGATGGCTTCTCGATTGGTTCCAATGATCTCACCCAGTTGACCCTCGGCTTAGATCGTGATTCTTCCCTTGTTGCTCACATCTTTGATGAACGCAATGAAGCGGTTAAGTCCATGGTTCGTACGGTCATTCAAAAGGCTAAGGCTAACCACCGCAAGATCGGTATCTGTGGTCAAGCTCCGAGCGATTATCCTGAATTTGCCAAGTTCCTTGTTGAGCAGGGCATTGATTCGATCAGTCTCAATCCTGATTCTGTCCTAAAGACAATGCTTGAACTTGCCAAAATGTAAATAAAAAAGCGGCGCTAAGCGCCGCTTTTTTATGAATGCAGCCTAAGTACAGGACAAAAATTTAATGGAGTTGAAAAAGGCAACAGAATTGAGTTGTAAGTCAAAGATAATATGACGAAGGAAATCAAAACCAAGCCGAAAAATACTCTTAGGCAAGCGACCATGCTTTTTCGGGTTGAGAGGCTTGAGAAAGAATTGCCATAAACCAGAAGAAAAACACCAGCACAAAGCAAGAGTGAGTAAAGCCATAAGTTTAGAAAGCCGTTGCGAGTCCTGAAGATGAGTGGATTCTAAACAAAAGCCACGGGATTTAAAACAACCAAACAAAGTCTCAATGCCCCAACGCTTGGCATAGTCAGTAATAGCAGTATAAGGAGCATGGTCAGTAGCGACAATCAACAAATCGCCATCCTCTAGACGCATTGCCGCAATATAAAGCCAATGCCCCCAAATTTGTCTACGTTTGGACAACACCCGAAATTCACCAATCTGGAGGTCTTGAAAACAAACGTCAGCCCTTAGTTGTTTTTGCTGATCGTCAAGTAAAGTGTTTTTACGGATGCGGATTCTAAATGGAGTGCATGGTTCACACAGCAAATAGTCAAACCACTCTTCTCCCACAAATTCACGGTCTGCGGTCAAAAAGTCGATTTTACGGTCTGCAAATATTTCCAGAAATCGATTCCACAGTTCACATCGTTCGTGGGTGTTGGAGTTGCCTTTTTTAGACAGCATTATCCACACTAACGGGAAGGCAACGCCATGATGTACTACTCCCAATGTCAATATATTGAAAACTGTCTTACCGAATTGCCAATCGGTGCGGTCTATAGAAATTACCCAAGGTTCAGGTATCTGCATTACTTTGATCACCGTTAGGGCAATGCTTTCGTAGTCCAATTCAAAGTCTCGGAAAAATCTCTGGAGCCGTTTGTAGTGGGATTCAACTTTGGCTTTGCCGCTAAATCCTGTGGCAATTTCTGCCAAATTCACTGTCCTGACTCGTATTAGCGCGATCAGAAATGTAGCCACAAAGGCTAGTCTTGCTGCGTTCCATTGTAGATGGGGCTGCAACATTTCTCGGAATAGGTTAATCTCTTTGATAGGGGTTTATGGTTAGATGTGGTTATCTTTTATAAAACCCCTCCCTGCTTACTTTTGCAACTTTTTGTCCTGTACTAAGGAATGCAGCATAGAGGTGACTAAAACCGCAATCTCAGTTCTATTTCGCAGATTTAATTGACTCAAGATGTTAGTAATATGATTTTTGACAGTTTTTATTGATATATAGAGATTGGCAGCAATTTCCTCATTATTAGCACCAGTAGCGATTAACTTGACGATTTGTCTTTCTCTCGGTGTAAGCTTGTTCCAATCCGTTGTCGATACTTCTGAAACTTCAGGAATTCTAGCAATTACTTTCCTACCCAAATTCAAATCTAAATGCATATATCCTCGATGCACTGCCTGAATAGCAAAGGATAATTCCTCAGGGAGCGTATTTTTTAAGATATAGCCCGATGCTCCAAATTTCAAGGCTTGAGAGATGTATTCTTCAGTATCATCAACGGTCAAAATTAGAACTTTGGTGGTCGGAAAGCGATCGCATATTTGTTTAGTGGCTTCGACTCCATCTAGATGCGGCATTTGCACATCCATCAGTACAACATCAGGATTGAGGAGTTCGACTTGCGCGATCGCTACTTGACCATTTTCTGCCTCTCCCACAATCTCTAAAGACGTTTCATCACCAAGCGAAATCTTCAACGCCCGCCGAATAAAAGAATGATCATCTACAAGCAAAACACGGATTTTCATGGGATTTGCCTAGTTCTGAGAGACTGCTAAAACCTAGCTTAGCGCTTGCGATCGCTACCAGCAAGTAACAATAGTCTCAATTATTTATAGGACTAAAGTCCCATGAATAATTAGGACTTCCTCTTGATGTGTAATTTAAGTTTCCACTTTAGGATGGGAATGTAGAAATTAGGAATTAGAGAGGTTTATGGCAATGTTCAAGGTTTTAGTTGTTGAAGATAGCAAAGTTCAAAGAGAAATGATGGCGAGTTTACTCAAAAAGAATAATTTTGAAACTACTACGGCTAGTAATGGGTTAGAAGCGATCGCTCAAGTTAAGACAAATCATCCTGATGTGATCATTTTGGATATCATCATGCCCAATATGCATGGTTATGAGCTTTGTCGTAAACTGCGGGACAATCCTGACACTTGGGATATTAATATCGTGATGTGTTCATCCAAATCTACGGATGCTGATCGCTATTGGGGATTTCGACAGGGGGCTAATGCCTATGTCAGTAAGCCTTTTGTCCCCGAAGATTTAGTGGATACTGTCAAAGAGCTTTTGAAGAATAAATGATATTTTCAACAAAAAGAAGTGCCGTTAAGTGGTGCTTCTTTTTTATTTGATATAGTTAGGCGATCGCAATTTTGTAATTGGGACGATAGCGGATGCCATGAAGCATCAGTTTTTCGTGCATGGCGAAGGCATTGGCGATCGTGCTGAAGGTTTTCAATTCATCAAATTTTTCGCCCCTTGTCATTTCTAGCAGTGCCTTGGCTTCGTAGAGGTTGTTGATGACGGGTGTGGCGCTCATGCCTAAGACGCAGAGTTCAGGGTTTTGGCGAGATGCGGTGAGTACGTGATTGAAGATTTTATAACAAATAAATTATCTGTCAGTTTGCAATTCATCCTCATCCCAATTGCAATTTGCCAGTCCTTCTGTTGACCACGCACTTGGCTTATACATCCATTCTTTCTTCTCTTCTTCTAAATCTCGACATCTATTCTTTAGCCAAGAGTTTTCTGCTTGTAATGCGTAAGTTAGTTCCAATTGCTCCAAAAATATACCAAATAAAAAGCTGGTCTGAATAAACAATTGATGTTCTTTATTGTCTTGCCATTGTATTAATAGCAGTTCTTTAGTTTGAATGTTTGTATGGCTCATAGTTATTCATAGAAGAATAAATTCAATTGAATAATCTTAGAGAAGTAAGGGACTTGCGAGGAAATAAGATACCAATCAATTAGGAACAATGGTTATATCCCATTTGGGTAAAGTATCAGAACGTTGCCAAAATGGAAAATACTGTTTCAAGTCTTCTGGTAGAAGTTTTATGCCCTTCACATA
>NZ_NDHW01000198.1 GCF_002251945.1 Pseudanabaena sp. SR411 | reverse complement strand
GCATTGCTGTACGAGTTGCAAGGAAGATATGAGGAAGCAGAACCACTGTATAAACAAGCCCTTGCACTGACGCAAGAACTTTTAGGAGAGCGCCATCCCTCTGTCGCCAACAGTATYAACAACCTCGCAGGGCTGTACGAGTCGCAAGGAAGATATGAGGAAGCGGAACCACTGTATAAACAAGCCCTATCTCTGATGCAAGAACTTTTAGGAGAGCGCCATCCCGATGTCGCCATCAGTATCAACAACCTCGCATTGCTGTATGAATTGCAAGGCAGATATGAGGAAGTAGAATCTCTCTATGTGAAAGCATTAGAGATTCTGGAAGTTTCTCTAGGGAATGAGCATCCACACACAAAAGCTTGTCGCAATAGTCTCCAGGCTCTCCGCGATCGCCAAACTCCCCCATCAAATTAAAATCGCATCACAATATTTTGAACTTTGAATTGCTGCTCATCATGAAGAGATAGGTGGGTGAGGCGTTCCCGTTCAGGAATAACGGAGCCGTCATTCCTCGCAGCGATGTTGCTAACTTCTGCCATGCGATCACCTGAAATTAGAGACTTTTGTAGACAGGCGATCGGCTCTAAACTTGTGAATCTTTTGAGGTTGTTTAGCTTTGGCTAGACTTGTAAAACTTGTTCATTGTGCACGGGGTTATCTTGAGGGGGGACGTGTTTAGTGTGTGGAGTTTGCGTTGTATTCTTAAATACGCTGATTGAAAGGCGATCGCTAATTTTCAAGGCTGTCTAAAAAATCTTGATATTTTTGTTGATGCTTTTCCTTGCGTGACCATGACTTCACTTTTTGAAAGTCTATTGGATGACGTTTGGCAACCATAACTGCTTGATCGAGACTTTGGCGATCGTTCCAGTGATAGAAAGCAGCAAGACGATCCATGACACATAAGGTTGGGGTGAGAATATGTAGATCTAATTCGCCAATCTTCTGCACTGTACATTCTCTATAGTCAATATATTCCTCACCAATCATGAGTGGAGATGGAGGAAATTCGACATAGTAGTTGGTATGGGGATGGATAAAATATCGACCTTCCTTGCTAAATCCTAGCTGGGACATAGCTTGTTCTAGTTTTTGAGAACTAGCAGGAGATATAAAATCAAGATCGTCGGATTGGTATTCATTCTCTGAGTACACCGTGACGACACCACCACCCGTAAGTATTGCAATGATATCTGCCTTAGTGAGCGCGTCTGAGACAATGGCAGCAATTTCAGCTAGGGATAGATCTTGATGTATTTGCAAGAGGTTTATCGGGTTTGCGTGGACGGCGACGTTGACGGTAATAGGCTTTGATTTCTTCAGATGGGGTAACTTTGAGTCGTTGAGCTAACAGGTTTCTAACTTGTTCTACAAATGGCGATCGCGGATTCCATGTGTAGAGGCGAGTTTTGCCAACTAAGCGACTAACTAATAAGCCTGAGTCTTCAAATTTTTGGAGTTGTTTCTGTACTGAACTCAACGATATCTCAAAGGTATCGGCGATCGCTTTGCCGTAGCCTTCATCATAATTTTCCAGATATAGCAAAACCTGTTCAGGTGTTTTACCGCCAAAGAGTTCTTTGAGCATAGGTTTTAAGTCTAAGACTATCTACCTATTATAGTGGTTATATTAACTTGATTATAGGTGGATTTACTGGGATTGATCTAGGGGCGATCGCCTGAAATTAGAGACTTTTGTAAACAGGCGATCGTTACCTCTAAACCTGCAAATCTTTGTAAGTTGTTTAGCTTAAGCTCTTGCGGATAAAAAATGTCCCACCAAAGTTATCTAGCTTCGACTTCGCTCAGCTAACGTTGGCTGAGCGGAGTCGAAGCCACAGGGACTTTAATTAATAGCAAGTCCCTATGGCTAGCGATCGTAAAACTTGCTCATTGTGCGCGAGATTATCTTGTGGGGGGATTAGGTAATAAAAAAAGCACCAGTCCCGAAGTGATGGGAATGGTGCTAAAGCTAGTTACAGGAGACTTTGAAAAACTTGTTAGGTCGTGTTTAGATTGTGGAGATTGCGTTTACTACAACTAAACCGCCGATCGTTACTGCGTAGAACTTGAAGATGAATCCGCCGAATTTGGTGACTGACATTTGCTTTGCTCCTTTAACCTCATGTACTTAGTATCTAGGTTTTAAAAGGTTGTGGCGGTGATGTGGTTCGACTGAGCTTGTGATTATGATCACTAAAGGAGTTTATTGTATGATTTTGCAAAGTAAATATCTGAAAAAGCTCTAATTACAACCGATTGCATGACTAAAAAAATCTTGATTTTGGCGGCGAATCCTCTAGAGACAGCTAGGTTGCGTTTGGACAAAGAGGTGGAAGAAATTCGCATGACTTTGCAGTTGTCACCAAATCGCGATCGCTTTGTGATTGAGTCTCGTGGGGCAGTGCGTCCGCAAGATTTACAACAGCATTTATATAATTTTCTATCAAGTTTAGACTGCTAAAAACTGTGAATAGTTGTCGTAAATTTGATGTGTTATTTCTGATAAACTAACGAACATACTGATTTCCTAAGGAGCAGTGCGTTGACAAGTGTGATTTTTGTTCGTGGGACTGGCGGTAGGCAGCAAGACTACGCTGTAACATTTCAGCAAATAGAGAATGCACTACTAAGGCGCAGACCAGATGCTAAGCTGATACCTTGCCTTTGGGGGGAAGAACCTTTTTTGGGAGCAAAGCTAAACGCAGACGGAGCTTCAATTCCTAACTATGATGAATCTCAAGGTGGTAAGAAACCAACTCCTGAAGAAGAAAACATTCGTCTATGGGAAGCACTCTACAAAGATCCTTTCTATGAAATACGCCTATTAGGTTTACGATCGCTCCAATCTCAAAACCCTATTCCTGGTAGGCTTACGCCTTCTCAAGAGTTTAAAGGTAGAGTTGCCAACCTCACTCAAGATGAAACTCTCAAAACTAAGCTTGATGCACTAGATCTTGGAGAGTTTTTTGGCAAAGCTTGCCAATTGATTACTGAATCGAAGCTTTTTGGCAGACTTTTAGAAACATCAGCTAGACCTCTAGATGGTGATTATGCTGCGATCGCGAGAGCTATTGTTGCTATGTCTGGGATTTTGTATGAAGAACGGGAATGGTTTAGTCCTCTCGTTGATGAAAAATTACGGGATGAGGCTGTCGATGCTATTTTTCAAGTTTTAAGTAAATTAGAAACATCGAGAGGTATTGTTGGGGATTGGATTACAGGACAATTTTTTAGTTGGGGCACGAATGCGATCAAGCGTAAGCGTGGTGCTATAACCGATGGAGCCTATCCTTTTGCGGGGGATATTATGGTCTATCAAGCTAAGGGTAAGAAAATTCGCGATTTTATTCGCAGTCAGATTGAGCAAGTTGAGCCGCCTGTTGTTTTGCTGGCGCACAGTCTTGGTGGAATTGCCTGTGTTGATTTGTTGATTGAGGAAGATTTACGCGATCGCGTCAAATTGTTAATTACGGCTGGTTCACAGGCTCCATTTCTTTATGAGATTGATGCTCTTCAGACTTTAAATTTTGGTGAGTCATTACCCAATCATTTCCCGAAATGGCTGAATATTTATGATCTAAGAGATTTTTTGAGTTATTTAGGTGAAGGGGTTTTCCCAGAAAGAGTCGTGGATGTGAAGGTCAATAATAAACAACCGTTTCCTGAAGCGCATGGGGCTTACTGGGCTAATCAAGAAACTTGGGATGCGATCGAGAAGGTATTGCCATGACCGCAGACTTAATACAACCTGAGAATGTATATGCACTAGTTGTGGGGATTGAAAAGTACAAAGGTGGCTCTGAATGGGACTTAAATGGTCCCGCCAATGATGCACTTAAATTTGCCAATTGGCTTTTAGAGTGTGGAGTTGAGCCAGATCATATCCAGTTATTTCTATCGCCGTTGGATAAAAATGCGGGGGTGATTGAGAATGCAAAGGCTAAAGGGCTTAATCCATTTCCTGCCGATCGCAACCATATTGACTCCGCTATTCGATCTAAACTTACCAGTCAGGGTAATCGAGGCGATCTGCTCCATGTTTTTTGGGGTGGTCATGGGTTTATCACAAAAACAGGTGCCACGACACGGCGATTGTTTTTTGCAGATACTGACAACATTAGTAAATGGAACCTCGACTTCAATTCACTGGTTGAAGCTCTAAGTACGTTTGCTACTGGTTCGGGGTTTAAACTGCAAAACTTTTGGATTGATGCCTGTGCTAATACCCATTACCAAGGACTATATGAAACGATTGGAGCTGAGGCAGCGGCTTCAAAGTTTATTACAAATGGGGAACAGGGAAAAGCAGAACAGTTTGCATTATTAGCAGCGGCTGAATATGGAGTAGCGACGAACGAATCAACTGTAGGGACAGGTAGGTTTTCTAAGGTGGTGTTAGACGAGTTACAACAAAATCTTCTATTCCCTGATATGAGAGCACTGGCGGAGCAAATTAAAGCTAATTTTCGAGAGCGCAAGCAATCGGAGCCTGTCTACAAGTGGTTGAAGGTTAGAGGTGATGAAGAGGAGGATGATCGACTTAAGATGAAAGATGTGGTTGCAACTCAAAAACCTCTCAGTCAAGCCCAGAAGCTTAAGCTTCAATACCTCCAGACAAAAGCTGAAGGTTTGCGTCAGGATCTGCAAATAGTGCAAGCAGAGATTGATGCAGTTGTAGATGTTTTGGTAGTGAGAAAACTAGAAAAACGTTTAGAGATAATCTTCGGGAAAATTGAACAAGTTAATCTGGATATTGAGAGATTGGAGCGGATAAGTGAGTAACCGTAATCATAAACAGGAATGGCTTTTGAGTCGTCTTTCCAACTTTAATCACGATAAGGAAATAGTACAAGCAGAGATCGATGCGACTACTGATGTTTTGACAGTGAGAAAATTAGAAAAGCGTTTAGACATTATTTTTGGACAAATTGAAGAGGTAGAGCAAGAGATTCAGCAAGAACAGAAAAAATGTAAGGACAAATTAGTTCAGAAAAAATTTGATGAGCTGATTGGGATTTTACAACCGAATGAATCTTTATGGGAGAAAATTCATCAGGCTTATCAAAACACTCTTTTGCACTGGGCTGTAAGAGTTAAGCAGAATGTGGATGATGTTCAGTCAATAGTGGCTGAACTCAATAAAATTTCTCAAGGTTCCCTTAGCTATTCTGCTTTGGAAGAATTTATAGCTAATCTCTTTAATGAAATATTTGATGTCGGTGTAAGTAATGCTTTAACTCAGTGGGAGAGAGAATATTGTCAGGATAGGGATTGGCTAAGATTGTATGAACAGATTCAGAAATCTCAGGAACGGCGTTTAGAAAAGGCTCAACCAGCAATTGTTATCACTATTACTCGTAGCGATGAAGCCTCTACGCAGTCTCAGGATGGTGAAACCTACTATCAGCTTGAATCTTGGTTAATTGAAGATATGGAAACCTATCAAACTAAGAAAACTGGTTTTCATTCTCTATTAGCTGCTGGTTCTCCAGATAATGCTCCCTGTTTACTGGAGGATCTGCTACAAAACATAACGCATTTACTTGATCGCTTGATTAGCAAACAAGTAAAGCACTGTCAAGGTTGTGAAAACTATCCGCAAATCCATGTCTTTTTGCCCCTAGAACTGATGCATTTGGGTGTTGATGTCTGGTCAATTGATTCAGGGAGTAACCGATCCAATTATCTAGGGCATGACTATTTAGTTTTTATTCACTGTGCTAATCGGTATGACGGCAATTATAGAAAAATGCCAAGCTGGAAAAAACTTTGGAAGCGTCATCAAGGTTTACTGCTAGAGTCGGCTCAAAACGTATTTGTTGAAGGACATGACAACGATCTTGATGATCTGATGGAAATCCTAGACGATGCTGTGCAAAGCGATCGCATTGTGGGTTTACAAGTCACTGATGCTCCAGTTGATACAGAGAATCTTGTTTATGAGTTGCTGGATCATGGATTGCCGATCGCAATTTGGTCACGGACTAACTTGGCAGAGTCGGCGCATCGGACTCAGGTAAAGGCATTGCTAGAATCTTGCTGTTTAGAGACTTTGCCCTCAGTGGTTAAAGAGAAACGCGCAGAAACTCGCAGACCTCGAAACAAAAAAGAGTTGCATATCGGGCATCACTTGTCCTTTTTGTGGGACGATCCACATTTTTATCCACCAAAATCTGCTTAAGTAGAGGTTCTATGAGTAAATCACCGAAAGAGTCACCGAAAGATTGGAAGTTGTTTCATGGAGATAATCGCGCTCCCCATGAGGCAATTACGGAGTTGCCTGAAGCCCCACCTTGGCGACCATTTGGCAATGATAAAGATGGCGAGAGCCGTCAAAAACGTCGCGGCGAGACATTTCAAGCGCAACCAGAAGAGATTGAAATGGTTAACGCAGCTCTCTATTTGCGTCGTCCTTTGCTACTGACGGGCAAACCAGGAACGGGGAAATCCTCATTAGCTTATGCAGTTGCCCATGAGTTAAAACTCGGTGAGGTGCTGTACTGGTCTATTACTACGCGCACGACGCTTAAGGATGGACTTTATAGCTATGATGCGATCGGGCGATTGCAAGAGGTTAAGCAATCTAAGGATGGTGGTGAAGATGGATATATCGAAGATCCTCAAAAGATAGCTGACTACATTACCTTAGGGGCATTGGGGACGGCTTTGTTAGAAAGCGATCGCCCACGTGTGTTGATTATTGATGAAATTGATAAGAGCGATATTGACTTACCCAATGACCTGCTAGCAATTTTTGAAGAAGGACGTTTTGAAATTCCTGAGTTAGCGCGATTAGAAAAAGATGATGATAATCAGGATAAATCAGAGCCGATCGCGGTGAGAGTGCGAACTGCCTATACCGATGAGGCTGAGTCTACCTATAGCGATCGCAAAGTCACGATTAAAGGAGGACGCATTATCTGTAAAGAGTTTCCCTTAGTGATTTTGACCAGTAATGGCGAGCGTGATTTTCCGCCTGCTTTCTTGCGGCGTTGTTTGCGGCTTAATATGCGCGACCCCGATCGCGAACAATTGGAACGGATTATCAAAGCCCATCTCAAGGACTGCGATCTCTCCGCAAGTCAAGTTGATGAATTGATTACCAGTTTTCTCCAGCGACGCGATCGCAGTCGGGAGCAGCTAGCAACTGACCAATTGCTCAATGCTTTGTTTATGATTGTCCGCGAGCGTGAGTGGATGGGCAATGAAAAGGAAGACTTAATCGATCGCTTGTTAGCGCCTTTAGATCGACCTTTGGAAAATAAGGAAAAGGTACGCAAATCAGAATCAGCACCTAAAGAAAAATGATTGATCGCTTACTTATCGCTATGCAAGAACGAGGACTGCTCCTGAGCGATCGCGAAATCGACGCTTACACTGAGGCGCAGTCATTTTTGCATGATGAGGATATAGCCGATGCGCTGTGGTTAGCGTCAAAGATTGGTGGTGCTTATGAAGTTATAGAACCTCAAGAGATAGAGGTAATAGAACCTCTGCCAGAGATTAGTGTGACTGAAAATGTCCTTCCGCCATCTCTGCCACCTTTGCCACCTTCCTCTGTTCCTGCTTATATCCCACCGTCGGCAGTTAATCGCGATCATGAAATTAGTGAAGTCCCAGAGCAAGGTTTACCGATTCAAGTAAAATCGGCTCCCGCTCTACCTGATAGCCGTGCGATCGCCCGATCGCTGCGTCCTTTAATGCGTAAAGTCCCGTCTTTGAATCGGGTGGAGCTAGATGAAATCGCAACGGTTAATCGGATTGCGGAGCGGGATATTTGGTTGCCGATCTTGAAGCGATCGCCTGAACGTTGGTTTGATATAGAGCTAGTGATTGAGGCTTCAGAGTTTAGTTTTATTTGGCAAGATACCCTTGATGAGTTTCAGCGTCTTTTAGAAAATCAAGGGGCTTTTCGGAATGTGCGGACTTGGTATGTGCGTGAGTCGGAGCAGGGGCAACCTCGGCTAGTCAAAAAGCGGCAAAATATGAATGGTGAAATGGATGCCCAAATAACTGCTGAGTCAGACCTGTCTAGTCGTAGTCCCAAGGAATTGATCGAAGCTTCGGGGCGATCGCTGGTTTTATTTGTGAGTGATTGCCGATCGCGGATTTGGCAACAGGGACAGATTCATGATTGGTTGGCGCTATGGAGCAAGCATAGTCCTACGGCGATCGTGCAGCTTCTGCCCGAAAGGTTGTGGAAGCAAAGCGAGTTGGATGTGGGTTTTGCGGTGCAGGCTAGCTCTTTGGTCGCGGGTGCATTTAACTCGCAACTGCAAGTTAGAGAGATTGGCGTTCGTACCAAGATTAATCCTGCCGATGCGTTGACTTTGCCTGTGGTGACGCTGACGGCTAATGCCCTCAAGCAATGGGCGCTAGTGGTGACGGCAGGAGGTCGGCAGAGGGTTCCTGCGCGATTGTTTGACCTGAGTTGGGTCAAAGATCCAGAGCGCGATCGCACGGCGGCGATCATTCAGCCTAAGTCTGCTGAGGCAAGGGTGGAGCTATTTATGGCGACGGCTTCGATCTTGGCGCAACAATTGGCGGGGATGATGGCGGCTGTGCCTGTGGAGATGTCGGTGGTGCGGTTAATTCAACAGGAGTTACTGCCTGAGCTTACGCCTGTGCATATTGCGGAGGTCTATAGTAGTGATCTGTTGGAGCAGGAGAGTCAAGCAGATCATCCTATACGTTACAAATTTGTCAAAGGGGTGCGGGGTTTGCTGAACGATCGCACGCCTTTAGATGAGACTTTTCAGGTGATTGAGGAGCTATCACAGCATATTGCGAGAACCTTGGGCTTTGAGATTGATAGTTTTACGGCGTTGTTGTCGCCTAAGTCGGATTGGACTGATGCTCAAAAGGATGCGATTCTTCCCTTTGCTCAGATTACAACGGAGGTTTTGCATCGGTTGGGTGGTGAGTATGCGGAATTAGCGGAACTTGTGGAACGCGATGCTAGGGAGCGATCGGATTGGATTCAACCTATCGAAACCGATGCACCAATTGATGATGGTTGGGATGGTTTCCCTAAGTTGGAAGTGCTGACTTTTACGACGGCGCGACTGGTGGAGACAGAAACGGAAACTTGGTATCCACCTCTTCAGACTGAAGAATATACAGTGGCTACGATTAGCATTGATGATGAAACTCCAACTGCTTCTGGTATTGAGTTAGAGCTATTCAGTTTTAAGGTAGGTTCTATTGTCAAATCAGGTGATGATTGGGTAGTGCAGAAATCTGAGGGACAAGCCTATCGGTATGTGGAGCAGCTTAACGAAGATGTGGTACTAGAGATGGTTAGCATCACTGGTGGGGAATTTATGATGGGTTCACTTAATAACGAGGTAGAGCGCCGTAATAGTGAAAGCCCTCAACATTTAGTGACAGTGCCAGATTTTTATATGGGTAGATATCCTGTTACACAGGCGCAGTGGCGAGCAGTGGCGGCGATGCCTCATGTAGAACGAGAAATTGATCCTAACCCATCAAACTTTAAAGGAGATACTAGACCTGTAGAGCAAGTGTCATGGGAGGAAGCGATCGAGTTTTGTGTTCGGCTGAGCGTACATACCAATCATCAATACCGATTACCAACGGAAGCTGAGTGGGAGTATGCCTGTCGCGCAGGAACGACCACACCATTTCATTTTGGTAAAACAATATCTCCCGAATTAGCAAATTATAATTGTAAAGTTGCCTATGATCTTATTCGTGGGACTTTTCCAAAGAATAAGAATAGGAGTAAAAGTATAGACAAAACTACACCTGTTTCTCACTTTGATGTTGCGAATGCTTGGGGTCTATCTGATATGCATGGAAATGTTTTAGAGTGGTGTCAAGATCATTGGCATGGAAACTATGAAGGTGCACCTAAAGATGGTAGTGCTTGGCTGATAGATAACTCAGAAGATGCTATTCGAGTATGGCGCGGTGGTTCTTGGATATCTAATCCTTGGTATTGTCGCTCTGCGTGCCGCAACGTTAACGTTCCCGCTGATCGTTACTTCAATCTAGGATTTCGCGTGTCATGTTCAGCTCTAGAGACTCTTCAATCTCACACAGAAGAGTGATCGCCCTTTACCCTCTAGCCCTTTTGCCCTTTACCCGTTTTTTTTGACTGCGAGGTTTTCGTGTTCTGCGCGATCAAGCTTTTTGAGCAAATCTTATGGTAGATAAATAGCTAGACAAAAGAAAACTTAAAAAGTAGAGATTAAGATCCCCGACTTTATTCTAGGCAAGCAAAGATAATTTGCAAATTTACAGAAAAAGTCGGGGATCTCGGCATTTACAGATTGCTTGTGCTAACCTAAATTACTACTTTCTTAAACAATGGCGACCTTAACCATTCAAAAAGAGCAGAAAACCGCCCAGTATTTCCGCGAAAAGCTGGGTAATGAGATCGAGTTAGACATGATCTTGGTGCATGGCGGTGATTTCTTGATGGGTTCGCCAGAAACTGAGGACGAGCGTAGTGAAGATGAAAAGCAACATCCTGTAACTGTCAAATCATTCTTTCTAGGACGCTATCCCGTCACACAGGTGCAATGGCGCATCGTTGCCGAAACTTACGATCAGGTGAATATTGAACTCAATCCCAATCCATCAAGCTTTGAAGGAGCTAAGCGTCCTGTCGAGCAGGTGTCTTGGTATGAAGCTCAAGAATATTGCGATCGCCTAGCCAAAAAAACTAAACGTCCCTATCACTTACCCACCGAAGCCGAGTGGGAATATGCCTGTCGCGCAGGAACCACCACACCCTTTTATTTTGGTAATACCATTTCCACAGAATTAGCTAATTACGATGGTAATTATATCTACGCTAATGGTGTCAAAGGTGAACATCGTAACGAGACAACTCCTGTAGACCATTTTAATATTGCTAATGCTTGGGGTTTATGTGATATGCATGGCAATGTATCTGAATGGTGTCAAGACCATTGGCATAGTTACTACGGCGCATTTGTAGAGGGGAATGCTTGGGTAACAGATAATTCAGATTCTCCTCGTATCAATCGCGGCGGTTCTTGGATCAGTTATCCTAGGGGTTGTCGCTCTGCGAGCCGCGGCAACGACTTTCCCGATGCTCGTTTCAATGGTCTGGGATTTCGCGTGTCATGTTCAGCTCCAGCGACTCTTCAGCCCCCCACAGACCAGTCCTAACCCTTTACCCGTTTTTTTTGACCTAGGCGATCTTTATGCCCACCGTCACCATCCACCGACACAAAGCCACCAACCAGTTCTACGATGAAAAGTTGGACGATAAAACCCATCTGCGGATGATGCAGATTCCCGCAGGTACATTCCTGATGGGTTCACCCGAAAGTGAAGAAGGACGACTTGATAGCGAAAGTCCACAACATCAAGTTTCTGTATCCAGTTTCTTTATGGCTAAATATCCCGTCACCCAAGCGCAGTGGCGAATAGTCTCGAAAATGCCTCAAGTAAAGCTAAAACTCAAGCCAAGTCCATCAAAATTTAAAGGAAATAATAGACCAGTAGAGCAAGTGTCATGGGATGAGGCGATCGAGTTCTGTGAACGGATGGCTAAACACACTAAGCGACAATATCGATTACCCACCGAAGCCGAGTGGGAATATTCCTGTCGTTCAGGAACCACCACCCCATTTCACTTTGGCGAAACCATCTCTCCCGAACTAGCAAATTATGATGCCAGCAATGCCTATGGTGATGGAGTAATAGGAGAATATCGAGGGGAAACCACTCCTGTAGACCATTTTAAAATTGCCAATGCGTGGGGGCTATGCGATATGCATGGCAATGTTTTTGAGTGGTGTCAAGACCATTGGCATAGTGACTACGAAGGCGCACCTGAAGATGGAACTGCTTGGCTGACAGATAACTCAGATGCTTATCGTGTATGGCGCGGCGGTTCTTGGATCTATGATCCTCAGAATTGTCGCTCTGCGTACCGTGACGACTACTATCCCGATGCTCGTGACTTTAATCTGGGATTTCGCTTGTCATGTTCATCTCCAGCGACTCTTTAACACCCCACAGCCCTAACCCTTTACCCCTTTTGCCCTTTACCCATTTTTTTGCCCCCTAGCCCCCAATTTTGGAGGGAACAAAAAATAACAGTTTTTCAAAGTCCACTAGAATTGGGGGATTTAGGGAGCTTAATAAATCAAAATGAAGATAGAGAGATTTGTGTGGAAAGGATCGCTAAGTAGAAACACAGTACCTATTAGCTAAACTTATCAATCAAATGCAACGCAACGAGAAACAAGGATTTCAGGCGATCAACCAATCATAAGTTAACCGTATCGATACTGGATTAAATAATATGCCAATCTGAAGATCTTGATATTAAAAGAAACCTGACTACATAAAATTCTAATTAGCTGTAGTTATGGTAAAAATACGGTAGAGCTACAGTAGCGGTAAGGTAAAGAAGAAAAAGAATGAAAGTAAATCGCAATGGACAAGCTGCAATTCTTACCGAAGGTCAACTAAAAGAACTATTTGATTATGCTTCCCCAAAGTATCGCGCTGTATTTGGGATTTGCTTGTTCACTGGTTGCCGAATTTCCGAAGCGTTAGCGTTATGCGGTGAAGATATCGTTAATGGTTCGATTTTGTTCCGAAAGGAAAATACTAAAGGCAAAAATAAAGCGCGTGAAGTGGCGATTAATCCCACCTTGCAAAAGTATCTCGATGGTGCTGATTTGCCTAACAGTGGTTATTTATTCCCATCCAAAAGTGATTTTCATAAGCCAATGGGTAGCCAATCTGCGGATGAGATGCTTAATAAATACTGCGATATGTTAGGCATCAAAGGAGCTTCTACCCATAGTTTTAGACGGACAGCGCTAACGATGATGTCTAATGCTGGTGTGCCTTTAAGTGTAATTCAGAGCATTAGTGGTCATGATTCACTAGATGCACTGCAAAGATATTTGGGTGTATCCCCAGAGCAGAAAAAAATGGCGATCGCGGCAATTAATTTTTAAGTACCGTATTGGTTTTGTAGGTATCTGTATAATTAAGTTCATAGAGCCATCAGACAAGCGAGGAACCCATAAGGCTATGGCATCTGATATTCAAGGGAGCAAAAATGTTGCGATCGCATTTGGTTTGATTGCGGCGGGACTATTGGCAGTAGGCGTTCATCAAGGTAATCGATGGATGATTGGGGGTAGCCTTGGTTTGGGTGCATTTACGGGGTTAGCTTGGATCGGAATTCTTGATGATGAAAAACAGCAAATACGGAAACTGCATGATGCTCTAGATCTAGCACGTTTAGAAGGAAAACCTTTTAGTGCCAAATTCTTTGCAGGAATTTCCAATATTGATGTCGAAACGGCTGAAAAGTTTCTCAATAAAGAGGTTGCTGCTAATGGTATTAACAGTAAAGATGTGGATATGGAAGATGGCACTGTGGTGTATATCTTTCCCATCTCTCAAAATCGCAGAGCTGAATTGGAAATATTGAAAGCCAAGAGAGAGGAAGAGGCTGCAATTCTACAAAAAGCTGAAGCTAGACAAAAGCGAAAGGAAGAATTAAAAACACTTAATCTATCAGATCTAGATCCCGAACACCTAGCAAAACTCAGTGAAGATGAACGTCAGCTTGTACTAGAGGCAAAAGCTGAACAAGATACTGAAAAGGCTGTTTCTAATACTGTAGCTATTGGTACGGCGGCAGTGGGCTTAGCTGTATTGTCTATGTTTCTCGGTGGAGGAGATTGAGAATATTTAGGAGTACTAACAAAAAAATCTGATGAATCGTATTGTTTTAAAACTCATCCAATTTCTGTTGCCGATCGCTTTAATCTGCGGTCTCCAGTCTGCTGCTTGGGCTACGATTGGCATTGCAGAATGGACAATTTCAACGCCTAGAGGGAATAAAATTGGCAATAACGATACCTTGCCCCCATCTACTAAAGGTACAGCAATCTATAATAACGGGCAGGTTTTTGTCGATCGCGTTGGCAAAATCGGGTTTTATGATGGTGCGATTATCGGTAAAACTGATAATAAGTTCTTCTTGTTTGATGAGTCCACAAAAGCTGTAACAAAGTACGCAACTAAATCAGAACTTTGTGCGGATGTCAAAACAAAGGGACTCAATTTTAATAACAATCTCCGCTTTTTCAATGGAAGCTATCCCTATGATTACTACATCATTCGTTACGCCCTCTATTTCTTGATTCCTTTTGTACTATTACTTGTAGGACATGCGATTGCAAAACGACAGATTCCATTGGCAATGAGAATTGACCGAATTCTTGAAGGTGTGGCATTCCCATTACAGCTATACGTTTTTTCTACTGTAATAAATTTTGTGTTCATTACCAGCAGAACAACTGAGAGTGTTGAGTTTGATTTTTTTGTTTCTGGCGTACTTGTCGGAACTGTTGGAAGTTTGTTATGGGTTCTTAGTCGGTTTAGTTTGCGAATGCTTGACCAGATTAGGTCCATTCGCCAAGCTAGCAGCTCAATATTTTTCGCACTATGCAAGTGTATATGCGTTGCTGGAATTATCATGGGTGGACTGCTCTTAACGCTTTCTCCTTGGCAATCCACATGGACAAGCATTCAATATTTCTCGTGCCTAGAGTGATTAGACTTATTGGGAAATAATGTCTAGTCTTAGACAGGGTTTGCGTCATGATCGAAACTACGATCTCATACCAGATTGCGATCGCAGATAAGCAAGCCGAAAGTGTTTGGCAACTAATGGAGGTGCTCCATCGGAAACAGGCTTGAATTACAGGCGACCCTGATGATCGCCTAGCAAAATTTTAAGTTTTGGAGATCTCTAGAGCTTTCGGGGCTGGGGGACTCGTCAAAAAATCACATCAACAGAAATTGAATTGTTAGTACTGTTTGGAGGGGTACTTTTATATCTATAGCCATAGCGGCGATCGCTAAGTTCTGTTACCTAGTTTTCTGCCGTTTTCGTAGCCTGTCCACAAATGTTTGATCTGCCTTAGCCAAAAACTGCGCGATCGCCTCTTCGACAATCACCTCCTTATAGGGTGCATCAGCTTTACCAAGATCAATTTGTAGTTGTAAATGATACCTATCAAGCTGTTTTAAGACTTCTTCACTGAGTTGAAACGTTGATTTGCGTATTGTTGACTTTTCAACTTCCTGACTTTCTGTCTTGCTAACTTGTTGACTTGCTGGCTTGTTGACTTGTTCTGTCGTGATTGCAATAGCCTCTTGCTCAAGAACTGGATTTGCAACTTCCTGAATTGTTGTATTGCTAACTTGCTGACTTGCTGACTTGCTAGCTTGCTCAAGACTTGCAAATACGCTTTCAGTCGAGCTTAGAGGATCATTGTCATCGGTTAAGCGGGCGCGGGGTTTTGCCATTTACTTTTCTCCTGTGGTGATGAAATCAGCGATCGCTTGATAGGGTTGGACTAATTTTTTGTCACCTGCATAAACATTGATCGGTTCACCAGCAAGATTTGATTCGGCAAACTTGACCGACTTTGGCACAGGCTCAAAAACATGAATATTTTGTAATCGTTTCTTCAGTGAAGCTAAGACATCCTGAGTCATCACAGTTTGCATCTCTGCCATCGTTGGCAATACACCTAAGATTTTGAGATCGGGATTCAGTCGCTTTTGTACACTTTGGATTGTTTCTAATAAAGCCGCCAACCCCTTGAGCGCAAAAAATTGACATTGCACAGGAATTAAAACTGCATCGGCAGCAGTTAGCCCGTTGATCGTCAGTAGTCCTAAACTGGGAGGGCAATCAATCAAGATGTGATCGAACTGATGCGCTATTGGTTCGAGATATTCCTTTAATAAGCCAAAGTTACCTACCTTCGACAAAATCTCTGGTTCGCCTTTAGCCAAGTTGATATCACTGGGAATTAGGCTTAGCCCGCTCGATGTTGTCATCAAGGCATCGTTCGCAGTCGCCCGCTCGGTGATCACTTCATAGCTAGTGATCTGATTTTCCTTGACCTCAATACCCAAACCCGTCGTCAAATTTCCCTGCGGGTCGAGGTCAACCACTAAACAAGAACCCGTTTTTACTAGCAGTCCACCGAGGCAAATAACGCTCGTAGTCTTTGCTACACCGCCTTTCTGATTGGCACAAGCAATGATCATAAAGTTATATTGTCAACTTGTTAGCAATATATAAATACAGCAAGTCAGCCCAATTAGCAAGTTGTATTGTCAACTTGTTGACAATATATAAATACAGCAATACAACTTGTCATTAGGTTGTGGCTATAAATAAACTGATATTCATCGAAAAAAATTGGATAATAATTATTTAGGTGCTGCCAAGTTTAATTAACGAAATCTACGTTCGATATACAAAGACTAAGAACTTACTGAAGCATGGATAAAAAGCAGTTTTCTGAGCGTGACATTTGTACCAAATACATCACTCCTGCTCTGGAGAGATCGGGATGGGATATTGCGACGCAGATCCGCGAAGAATTTGCATTGACTAATGGGCGTGTTCTGGTGCGGGGGAATTTACATACCCGTGCTAAAAACAAGCGTGCTGATTATGTCCTGTTCTATAAACCGAATATCCCGATCGCCATTATTGAAGCCAAGGATAACAACCATGCGATCGCAGATGGGATGCAGCAGGGGCTAGGCTATGGGGAAATGCTGGAAGTTCCTTTTATCTTTAGCTCTAATGGCGATGGCTTTTTATTTCATAACAAAATTGCCCATGATGGAGTTATTGAACGAGAACTGAGCCTTGACGAATTTCCTTCGCCCGATCTGCTGTGGCTATGGTGGTCAGCGCATCGAGGTATGACCGAGGCGCAAAATAGTATCATTACGCAGGACTATTACAGCGATGGGTCTAACAAGACTCCACGTTACTATCAACTATTGGCGATTAACAAAACGATTGAGGCGATCGCTAAGGGACAAAATCGCCTGTTGCTGGTGATGGCAACGGGAACAGGTAAAACTTTTACAGCTTTTCAGATTATTTGGCGGCTTTGGAAATCGAAGACGAAGAAGCGAATTTTGTTTTTAGCTGATCGCAATATTTTGGTTGACCAAACGATGGTTAATGACTTCAAACCCTTTGGCTCGGCAATGACTAAAATCCAGAAGCGACAGGTGGATAAGTCCTATGAGATTTATTTGTCTTTGTATCAGGCTGTAACTGGCACTGAGGATATCCAGAATATTTATAAGCAATTTAGTCGTGATTTCTTTGATTTGATTGTGATCGATGAGTGTCATCGGGGCAGTGCGGCTGAGGATTCGGCATGGCGGCAAATTCTCGAATATTTTTCGTCAGCGACACAAATCGGACTAACGGCTACGCCAAAAGAAACCAAAGAAGTTTCTAACATTGATTATTTTGGTGAGCCGCTCTATACCTATTCCCTCAGACAAGGGATTAATGATGGCTTTCTTGCGCCCTATAAAGTGGTGCGAATTGACATTGATAAAGACTTGACGGGCTGGCGACCCGATCGGGGGATGGTCGATAAATATGGCTATGAGATTGAGGATCGGGTTTATAACCAGAAGGATTTTGATAAAAATTTGGTATTGGAACAGCGCACCAAGTTAGTGGCGAAGAAGGTCAGTGAGTTTCTGAAAGCTACTAACCGCTTTGATAAGACGATTGTGTTTTGTGAAAATATTGACCATGCGGAACGGATGCGTCAGGCTTTAGTGAATGAAAATCCAGACTTGGCGGCAGATTCGCGCTATGTGATGCGAATTACGGGGGATAACGATGAGGGCAAGGATGAGCTTGATAACTTTATTTTCCCTGAGTCCAAATATCCTGTGATTGCCACGACTTCAAAACTGATGACGACAGGTGTTGACGCTCAGACTTGTAAGCTGATTGTGTTAGATCAAAGGATTCAATCGATGACCGAGTTTAAGCAAATCATTGGTCGTGGGACGCGAATTAACGAGGACTATGGCAAGTTCTATTTCACAATCATTGATTTTAAAAAGGCGACTGAACTATTTGCCGATCCAGATTTTGACGGCGATCCAGTGCAAATTTATGAACCAAAGGCTGATGAATCGCCAGTGCCGCCAGATTTGCCAGAGGATGAAGTGAATGTTTATCAAGATGTAATTGAGGGAGGCGAGACAAGCTTTCGAGAAGCAAGTAATTCTGGTTATAACTTTACAGAACCGATCGCTGATTCATCGTTTAGGCGCTATGTGGTGGCGAATGTCGAGGTCAAGGTGGCGGCGGAGCGAGTGCAGTATTTTGATGCGAATGGCAAATTAATTACAGAGTCCCTGAAAGACTATACCCGCAAGGCGATCGCTAAGGATTTTGCAACCCTGGATGACTTCTTGAAATGTTGGAGCAGTGCCGATAAAAAACAGGCGATCGTTGATGAGTTGGCACAGGAGGGTATATTCTTTGAGGCTCTAGCTGATGAAATCGGTCGCGATTGCGATCCTTTTGATTTGCTCTGTCATATTGTTTGGGATAGGCAACCTTTAACCCGCAAGGAGAGAGCCGAACGGGTCAAAAAACGCAACTATTTTACGGAGTATGGTGAGCAAGCTAAGCGGGTGCTAGATGCTCTCTTGGATAAGTATGCCGATGAAGGAGTTGCCCAGATCGAGGAGAATCAAGTTTTGACGGTTGTACCTTTTAGCCAAATCGGGACACCGATGGAGATTGTCCGCGCTTTTGGCGGATTAGATAATTATCAAAGGGCTGTGCGTGAGTTAAAGCGATCGCTTTACAGTGCTTAGATTGCTCTAATAGCTAGGGGGCACTGGACTGTTAAAGAGGGATAAGTCTCTCAAAGTATCTCTGGGCAAGCTTTTCACGAGCTTGCTACTCAATCACCATAAATCCTTGCTGGATAAGCCTTGTAGCTATTCATCACTTCTTTAACAACCAGTGCCAGCTAGGGTAAATTTACCCTAGCTAAAGGCTATTTGGAATAATGAGGTCTATGATTTGATGGCGATTTTTGCGGTAAATTTGGAAATCGCTATCGAGGGTAAATACGGAACTATTGCTTTGCAATTCTGCCATTCTAACGAGACAGGCATCTGCCAATGAGACTGGGACGGATTTATAGATTGTTAATAGTCGTTGAATTTCTATCAACTCGTTTTCTAAGTCAAAACCTATAATGATGACTCGACGCTCAAGAAGTTTGAGAATTGTTTCTTGACCACCGTGAGTATTACGAAGCAGGAAAAAACTCTCTGTAATTACAGCTTCGCAGGTCAATAGAGGAGGCTTAATCATTTCCCACTGCTGCTTTGACCATTCATGATAATTATCTCTTTTGTTGATAAGTGCTACTAATGGACTCGTATCCAAAATAACTCTGGTTTTCATTACTCACCAAAGCCCTGAAAATATTCTTTGTTTGTCGATAGATCTGAGGCAGCTTCTAAACAGCCAACTAAATCTCCTGCTAGTTCCAAGGCACTTATTTCACGCTCTTTCTCGATTTCATCTATTTGATTTGCAGGATTTCTAATAGATTCTTGTGTGAGAAGATAAAAGAGAAAGTCATTAACAAATTTCAGGCTTTCGGGTGATAGTGCGTCAATGTATTGTTTAGCTTGATTTCTAATTTGGATACTATTCATCTTTGTATTCTCCCTGATGCGCTTCACCATAGCTTTATAATCTCATAGGTATTCTAGTTAGACAATTATGGCGATCGCAACTTTAATCAAAAGTATTCAGGACATCATGCGTAAGGATGTGGGTGTCGATGGTGACGCTCAGCGCATTAGCCAGATTGTGTGGTTGCTGTTTCTGAAGATTTTTGATGATAAGGAACAGGAGTGGGAATTTACAATTTCTGGCTACAAGTCCCCATTACCTGAGCGTTTGCGGTGGTCTAGCTGGGCAAAGAATCCTGAAGGGATAACGGGAGAAGAGTTACTGGATTTTGTGAATAATGAGCTTTTCCCTGAGTTGAAAAGGTTGGCGACGGCGGCGGGAGTGTCACCGCATGGAAGGGTTGTGGGTGCGGTATTTGAGGATGCCTATAACTATATGAAGTCGGGGACTTTGTTGAGACAGGTGATTAACTGCATTCAGAGTGATGTGGACTTTAACTCATCGGGCGATCGCCATTTGTTTAATGACATCTACGAAAAGATTTTGGCGGATTTGCAATCGGCAGGAAATGCGGGGGAATATTACACACCTCGCGCCGTTACGCAGTTTATGGTGGATATTCTCGATCCAAAATTGGGCGAAAAGTTACTCGACCCTGCCTGTGGTACAGCGGGATTTTTAGTGAATGCGATCAAGCATCTCAAGGCGCAGGCAAAGACGGCTGAGGATTTACAAAATTTGCAAAAAAATATTAATGGGGTAGAGAAAAAGCCTTTGCCGCATATGTTAGCGATGACGAATGCGATGTTGCATGGGATTGATGTGCCGACAAATATTCGCCATGACAATACTTTGAAGCGTCCATTAAGGGACTACACACCCAAGGATCGGGTGGATATTGTGATTACTAATCCACCGTTTGGGGGCATGGAGGAGGATGGCATCGAGAGCAATTTTCCGAAGAAGTACCAGACTCGCGAGACTGCGGATCTGTTTATGGCGCTGATTATGCATTTGCTCAAGCCTGAGACAGGACGGGCTGCTGTGGTTTTGCCTGATGGTTTCCTGTTTGGGGAGGGGACAAAGACGAATCTCAAGAAGGAATTGCTAGAGGAATTTAATTTACATACGATTGTGCGCTTGCCGAAGGGGGTGTTTAGTCCCTATACGGGCATTAATACGAATATTCTCTTTTTTGAGAAGGGTGAGCCGACTAAGGATGTCTGGTTTTTTGAACATCCCTATCCAGAGGGTTACAAGTCCTATTCACGGTCTAAGCCACTGACCATTCAGGAGTTCGATCGCGAAAAGAGTTGGTGGGGCGGTAAGTCCCGTAAGGGTCGCAAGGTAAATGAATATGCGTGGAAGGTTTCGGCGGCGGAGATTGCGGCACGTAATTACAATCTCGATTGCAAAAATCCCCATGAGATAACGGTCAATCATGGTGAGCCTGATGAGTTGATGGCAGAATATTTAGAAATTGCTCAACAAATGCAGGCGGCGCAAGATGCACTAAAGCAAGAGTTGGTTAATGCTTTGCAGCATGGGGGCAGTTAATGGAGTCAAATCGAGTTGAGTATAAGCGCGAACTGACTGATGGTTTTGAGCGTGAGGCGATCGCCTTTTTAAATTATCGAGATGGCGGCGTTATTTACATCGGCATTGATAAGGATGGCTCGGTGATGGGTGTTGCTGACTGTGATGCGGTGCAACTAGCGATTAAAGATCGGTTGAAAAATAATATTTTGCCGTCCTGTTTGGGGCTGTTTGATGTAATTCATGAAGTCCGTGAGGATCGGGACATCATCAAAGTGACTCTGGCTAGTGGCTCAGAGAAGCCCTATTACCTACGCAAGTATGGAATGTCTGAAAAGGGTTGCTTTGTCAGGATTGGTAGTGCATCGGAGCCAATGTCAGGACGGATGATTGAGGATCTGTTTGCGAGGAGGACTCGTAACTCTCTCGGTCGGATGCGATCGCCACAGCAAAGCCTTAATTTTGAGCAGTTACGGATTTATTACGAGGAAGCTGGGTTTACCCTAGGCGATCGCTTTGCGGCGAATCTGGAACTTTTAACTGAGGATGGGGCTTATAACTATGCTGCCTATTTACTGAGCGATCGTAATGGTAATTCGGTGCAGGTGGCGAAGTATCGCGGGTTAGATCGCTACGATTTGATTGATAGTAATGAGTATGGATACTGCTCGCTGGTTAAGACTTGTAAGCAGGTACTCGATCGCCTAGAGGTAGAAAATCGCACTGCGACAAGGATCACATCTAAGGAAAGAATCGAGCGGCGGCTATGGGATACGGTAGCGCTACGGGAGGCGGTAATCAATGCGATTATTCACAATGATTTTACTAATGAGGCTGTGCCTAAGTTTGAGATTTTTGACGATCGCCTTGAAATTACGTCTGCGGGTTCGATTCCTGAAGGGGTGGCGCGTGAGGAGTTTTTTGCTGGCTATTCGATTCCGCGCAATAAGATTTTGATGCGGGTGTTTAAGGATTTACATATTGTCGAATATCTGGGTTCAGGGATGCCGCGTATTTTGCGGGCTTATCCGAGAGAGTCGTTTATTTTTACGGCTAATTTTATTCGGACAGTCTTCCCGATTTCGCAGGAAGCGCTAGAACTAGAACGAGGTACAGCAATACAATCTGAGGCAAAAATTGATTTGGGGCTAGAGTCAGGGCTAGGGTCGGGGCTAGAGTCAGAAATATCTAAAGCTGTATTGCAAGTGCTGATAAATAAGCCGTTACAGCGTTCTGAAATTGCCCAAGCTCTAGGGCATGAACGAGTTTCAGGAGCAGTAAATCGGGCAGTAAAAGAGTTAATTGCAAAACAACTGATTGAATACACAATTCCTGATAAGCCTAATAGTCGTTTGCAAAAGTATCGACTAACGGCAAGGGGTAAGGCTTGGCTAAATGGTGATAGATAAGTGTAGTTTTTGCTTAGTCAATTATTTCGAGTCATAATCAAGCTATAGCGCATAGGAGATCAAGTTAATGACTATGACGATCGCTGAAGTAAAACCAACATCTCAAATATCTGTCAAGAAATTGACCTTTGCGGAGTTTCTTGAGTTTAGTCGAGATACTGAGGTTTTGTATGAACTAGAGAATGGAGAATTAATTGAGATGCCCTATGAGAGCGAGATGAATAGGCGTATTGCGATGTTTTTAGTGGCGCATTTCTTGCAGTTAGGGATTCCTTATGGGCGAATCACGATGAAGACGGAAATTGCGGTGCATAGCCGACAGGTGGGGGTGCGTGTACCTGATTTGGTGATTTTTTCGGAGGAGTTGGAAGCGGCGATGCAGGGGGCAACCCGATCGCTGGTTTTGATGGATATGCCGCCACCGTTGTTAGTGGTGGAAATTGTTAGCCCCAATCAGGAGAATCGGGACTATCGCTATAAGCGATCGGAGTATGCGGCACGGGGGGTTATGGAATATTGGATTGTTGACCCGATCGCACAAAAGTTGACGATTTTGCAATGGGTTGAGGGGTTTTATGACGAGTTGGTGTTTACAGGAGAGATGGCGATCGCTTCGCCATTATTGGGACAACTAGATTTAACTGCTGCCAAGATGTGGCAAAGTTAGCAATGCTCGATCTGCAATCCCAATTAAAAATGACTATAAATACTGACGCTGTAGCACTTTTAGAGAAAAATTTTGATGTTGCTTTTGCTGCACCTGATGGGATTAAGAAGCTGCGCGAGTTGATTTTGTCTTTGGCGATGCAGGGGAAGTTAGTGCCACAAGATGAGGCTGATCAACCTGCGAGGGAGTTGTTAAAGGAGATTGCGGCGGAGAAAGGTCGGTTGGTGAAGGATGGCAAGATTAAGGCTTCTAAGCCTTTGCCTGAGATTAAGCCTGATGAGGTTCCTTATGATTTGCCGAAGGGTTGGGAATGGGTGAGACTTGGAACCTACTGTTATATTTTTTCTGGAAATGCTTTTAAGAGTGAAGATTTTAATTCAATTGATGGGATTAAAGCGATAAAAATCACAAATGCTGGTGTTGGGGAACTCATCGAAACAAGTGATTTTTTGCCAGAAAGATTTTCAATCGAGTATTCCGATTACCAAGTTAGAGAAAACGACCTAATCTTAGCTCTTACACGTCCTTATATTTCATCAGGTTTAAAAATTAGTATTTGTCCATCAAGCTATCATGGATCACTTTTAAATCAACGGGTTGCATCTATTCGACCTTTTCAATTTTTTAATTTTATATTTCTTTTCTTAAGTAGTCCTCATGTTCTAAGCATTTATCAAAAAAGGTTTCGTGATTCTGGTCTTCAGCCTAATTTAAAGATGAGCGATGTTACTGATTTATTAGCGCCAATCCCTCCCCTCGCAGAACAACGCCGAATTGTTGCCAAGATTGATGAACTGATGGCGCGATGTGATGAACTGGAAAGACTAAAAGCAGAACGCGATCGCAAACAAATCACTGTCCACAAAGCCGCCCTAAATCGCTTATTAACTGCCAAAGATCACAGCGATTTCCAAACCTCATGGCATTTCATCACCCAACATTTCAGCGAGCTTTATTCAGTCAAAGAAAATGTAGCGGAACTACGCAAAGCTATACTCCAAATCGCTGTGATGGGTAAGCTAGTCCCCCAAGATCCTAACGATCAGCCTGCTAGTGAATTGTTAAAGGAAATTGAAAAGGAGAAAAAGGATTTAATCAAGGAAGGTAAAATTAAAGTCTCTAAGCCCTTATCAGAAATTAAACCTGATGAGGTTCCCTATAAACTACCAAAAAGTTGGAAATGGTGTCGGGTGTGGGACATTGCTCAACTAATAACATCAGGATCGCGTGATTGGGCAAAATACTATTCTGATGATGGAGCGATTTTTGTAACTATGGGGAATCTATCACGAGGTAATTACAATCTTCGTATGGAAAATATGAGATATGTCAAACCACCGAAAGATGGAGAGGGGGCTAGAACTAAGTTAGAAGAAAATGACTTATTGATATCAATTACAGGTGATGTAGGTAATCTTGGCTTAATTCCAAAAGAATTTGGGGATGCATATATTAATCAACACACTTGTTTGCTGCGATTTATGCCAATTTGTAGAAATAGATATTTTCCTGAACTTATGAGAACATCTCTAGCAAAATCTCAATTTGATGCTCCACAGAGAGGGATTAAAAATAGTTTTAGGTTGGGTGATGTAGGTGAAATGACAATTCCCCTTCCTCCCCTCGCCGAACAACATCGCATTGTAGCCAAAATCGATCGCCTGATGACCCTTTGCGACGAGCTAGAAAAACAAATTGACGCAGCAGAGAGCAAACAGACTAACCTGCTTAACTCCATGATGGCAAAGGTTTAAAGCTAGCAAGAAAGGAGAAAATACTATGACCATCTCACGCGATCGCCTTGAAGAAATTCAAAATATCCCCGATGAAGAAATTGATACATCAGATATCCCAGAGCTAGGCGATCGCTTTTGGGCAAACAATGATGTGCCTTCAAAAACACTGAAACGTATTGCCACATACCTTCAACCAGAACTATTTGAAGATTTAACAAGGTTAGGAGTTGTCGAAAATCGAAACCTATCAAATTTGCTTGCAACCTTAGCTCAACAAGCTGTAGATCAAGCAAAACGAGATGGTCGATTAGGCGATCGCGCCAAAGGAGATAAATAAATGACAGATGCACCAAGATTAGAAGCGGCTCTATTTGCTTTAACTCAGTCTGTTCAGACATTAATTGAAGAGACTAGAGCCACTAATACCAATCTCAACAGCCTAGTTGAGCATCTTTACACCCGAAATGATGTGGTAATTAATGACGTTGTAGACATCAAAAATGAATTGCATGAATTCAAAGAAGTATTTAAACAGCAAGCCTTAACTGCTGATCGCTATGCCAGCGCATCTCAAGCCCAAGCTCTTGCAGCCCAAGCCCAAGCTGAATCAGTCAAAGTCCAATCTGATACAGCCAAAACTCAAGCCGAAAATATTCGGTTAATGATTGAATTGCTTAATCGGAAACAGGCGTACCCCAGCCA
This sequence comes from Pseudanabaena sp. SR411, assembly GCF_002251945.1. Classification (GTDB taxonomy): domain Bacteria; phylum Cyanobacteriota; class Cyanobacteriia; order Pseudanabaenales; family Pseudanabaenaceae; genus Pseudanabaena. The sequence goes on along the minus strand of NZ_NDHW01000198.1, from coordinate 3,442 downwards.
AACCTACGAGTGAGTCAATCAAAGCAACCTGCACCAGTGAGGCGATCGGTGCAGCAGTCAAAAATCGAGATTGTTTCAACAAATCCGAGAGATCGATGTATGCTTATTCTGAGGTTTTTTATCCAAAGGAGGATCACAGATAAAATGTATCCCTTCAAAAGCAAAAAGCCAGTGCCTGAGAACCACTAGCTTCTTGACTACCCGAAGGTATCTATTCAATTGAATAATCGGAAACGGACAGATATTGCTTTTCAGAGGGCAAGATTTGTTCAATGCTTTCTTATATCTTAATGCAAGATATGAGTTTGGCAACAGTTTTTGCTGGAAATTTTTTCAAATTCAGCAAAAATAATTATTGAACACATCTAAAAAATCTGTTTGTTTCCTGATTGAAAACGTTACAACCCTTACAATCAGGACAATCTAGATGTATTTAGAATTCCAAGCCTTGCCCAAGCAAAATGGCAAGGAAAAAGTATTTAGCAATCGTGCAGGAGGTAAAAATTGACTTACCTCCAAAAAGATCTCAATTCAAGCCGCAAATCTTCATATAAGACCCTACTACCTGCTGATCTGATCGAGCAAAAATTTGCAGCACTATTTCCGCACGGATGGGAATGGCTAACTAATCGAGACGGACAATGGACCACCAACACCAAATATCCCCTAACGCCCAGAGACCTAATCGCCAAATGGCGATCGCCAAACGAGATCATAGGCGTAAGATTTGGCAAAGAAACCAGCTACTTAATGCTAGACATCGATGCAGGCAGCCAATACCACCCACAACACAACGAACAAGCCCTAACAGCAATCCGAGCCGCCATGGAAAGCATCGGATTAGTACGCCATATCGCCATCCAATCATCAGCCTCCCAAGGACTGCACCTATACTTCCCACTGCCCTACAGCATCAACACATTTAAACTAGCCTGTGCCACACGCCATGCCCTAGAAAAAGCCAAGCTAACCATCAAAGACGGAACCATCGAACAATTCCCCAACACCAAAGCCTTTAACGCCCAATTCAAAGGACATAGATTACCCCTACAAGAAAGTAGTTATATTCTCAACGACGACCTCCAGCCCCACAGTCAAACCCTAGAAACATTTCTAAACCTGTGGGACCAAGCCGCGATCGCCCAAGATCTAGAACTACTAGAAACCGCAATTGCCAAAGCACCAAAACCAAGAACCTATCAAACTCAACCACAGGGCAAAGGTACAGAATGGAGAACCAACATCGAAGCAAGAATTGAGATCGGGTGGACAGGCAAAGGACAAACCAACGAAATGCTATTTCAGATCGCGATCAAACATCGCGTATTTGACGGCATTGACGATCCACACGAACTAGCCCAAGCGATCGCCACTACCGCCAAAAACTGCCAAGGATTCTACGAATACTCCAACCACACCAGAGAAATCGAAAGCAGAGCGCTTTATACCGCCCAAAGCGTAATGATTACTCATTATCCCTACGGCAGCCAATCAACTAACCACAACAACTTCACAACCAAGAAAACACACCAAGAAAAACAACCAACAGCCATAGAGCGAATTACCAAAGCCATCGCACAACTAAGTAATCTTGCCTTCAGCAAAGTACGCGAAGCGATCGCCGCAATTAGGGCGATCGCCAAGTGTAGCCCCACAACCTTATACAAACCAGAAATCAAGAAACTATGGCAACCCCTAGTAAAAAGCTGTAACACAACTTCTAGCAACAATTTCAAATCAACAGAAGCAGAAAAAATAGAAAATCAGACAGCTTTCCCAAAACCTAAAATCATTACAGAGAGCCTTGTTACAGCTAAAGCCACTAATGAAGTGTTTTTAGTTGAATCAGAAGAAGAAAAAATTAATCAATTCAACCCTATCCCTTTGCCCGAAGTCTCCAGATTTTCTGATGAAAGCTTAAAACCCATACAGGAAAAAGAATACAAGCCAATTATGACTTTTAATCAGGCAATTGCGATCGCGTCAATTTGCCCCAGTCCACCAATACCCGAAAACTCCAAATGCTACAAACCCAAAGAGCTACCACGACAAAATCCATCAACCGTTGCAAAGATTCAAGCGATCGTCAATGCTGATCCAAGCAAGGCGCGATCGCAATTGGCAATGCTCAAAGCCAAATTACTAATACCTTGGCTCAAAGCTGAGGAGCAATCTCAAACTGAAGAAGCGATCGCTTGGATAGAAGACTCAATCAGTATTGATATTTTAGGTGCTTAAAAATGGCTTAAATCTGGAAAAGTCGGATCGAGAATCTGTTCGATAGTGAATGGACATTTCGCAGGTAGATCTTTGTAATTTAACGGGGTTTCGCGCACGACTAACGCCAAACTTGATACAAAAGCCGAGGCAATCACTTCGGGTAAATATGGTTTCAGGCTAGGGTTTTCCTTTAATGATTCTGATGATTTGTCCCGTTGCTCTATAATAGTTGCCTTCCAACTCTTACTACGGTTGTCTGGCTGATATTGCCATTTTAGAAGATGTCCAATTAGTATTCCTAGACAGTTTCTCAACTCTTGACGTTGTTGCTTGCCCAAAGACTCAATTTCTTCCACCAAATTTTCAATATCTAATTCCTGCCATTTTTCAGACTTTAATAGATTAGATTGCTCCAAAGTCCAAGCATAAAAATCTGTATCGTAAAGTTTTGCTGCCATTCTTTTTAACCCTCTTAACGTGACCTAGAAGCCTTTCTACAGTGCAGTGATTGCTAGCAGCAATGCGATCGCCATTTATAGATAACAATACTTGCTCCGATCTCAAAATTTGGAAAGAAAAAGTGGGTTAGTTGGTCGCGAGAGAAAAGCGCGATCGCAATTGGCAATACTCAAAGCCAAATTACTAATGCATTGACTCAAAACTGAGGAACAATCCTAAACTGAAGAAGCGATCGCTTGGCTTAAAGATAGTCTTAAGTATTAGAAGCTATAGATAGATATTGATTACTTGAAGTAAATCTAATCTCAAATATTAATCAAAATTTATGCTCAAAAATGGTTGACATTTTGAGTATAAATTTTGTCAGAACCTATAGCTTTTTGATCCTTGAAAACCAATTAGACAGTTATTGTATAAGTAATCAAGCCTATTTAGGTTGCCACTCAAACTTCAATGCAAACTTAATGCAAAAAAAGTATAAATTTCAATTTGTCCCTCAGCCCCGAAACCGCTAGTGCTCACTTATAAAAAAGAAAAAAGCACATATAGTCTGTATCCATTGATGAATCTATGTCAGAGGTTAAATCATTATCCCAAGTGGGGAATCATGGAGCAATAGAATAAAAAGCAGCCTTTATCCCCTCTGGTAACTGATCAGCAATTCCCGAAGTCTTCAGTAACAAGCCTTAAAACTATTTAAGTTCTCCAAATTATAGAGAATTCTTATTCTCAATTTTGTTGCTTCAAATTGTGATCGTCTCCC
>NZ_NDHW01000197.1 GCF_002251945.1 Pseudanabaena sp. SR411 | reverse complement strand
TTTCTTTTTTATCTACTTTAGGCAGTTTGTATCTCTTTTACTCTGCCTTTCTTACCTTTTTTAGTCTAAACTCCAGTGACAGTCTCCAAGTCTAGAATTTAACGTAATCATACTGCCTGTGCCATGCTCGTTTGGAATCAGCTTAAACGCTTAGCTTTTCAATTGGGTAACATTATCTACAAATTTAAATCTGGACTTTTGTCTGATTATTTAAGATCCCAACTTAAAATTTCTTCCATTCCTATTGTTCTTACGTAAGTCCTAAGTTTGTTGTTGTGCTGGTTGTGAAGATTGAAATGCTTGGGCAATATCTTCATCAATTTGAATAGCGAGCGTTTTCATGGTCTGTCTCGCAGAAAGATAATAGTGTTTATAAATTATATCAGGGCAAACAATAGCTATTTATAAAGTTATAGCAATGGCAAGATCTAACCCACGCTCAAAAATCTCATCGATCGCTAGCATCTCACCATCAAAAGTCATGAACTTGTGATCCTTAGTAGCTCTAAGGTGATCACCATTTTCTAACTCATATTCAAAGACTTCTTGATTACCGCGATCGTGCCACTGTGCGATCGGTTGTGTATAGACAAAGCCATTCTCATCAACACTGTAAACCTGACATTCAATTTGATGCTCAACGATTTTACCGATGGGCATTAAGCCATATTCCACAGTTTGTACCAGAGTATCGTAACTGAGACAATATTCCGCAAAAATCACCATCTGATCGAATAGATCATTAGAAATCTCCGACCTAATTCCATTCTTAGCACAGCCATCAAGGAAAATAGAGCGCTGTTTTTCCATTTCTTCAGGCTTCTTTTTACCCATCGCCCGACGCAATAAATCCGCAGCACCAAGGGAATATCCCGCTAAATCCTGAGCCATTTTCATGATCTGCTCTTGGTAACAGAGGACTCCATAGGTATTGTTTAGAATTGGTTCTAAGGTGTGGTGCTGATACTCGATCGCTTCTCGACCATGCTTACGATTAATGAACTTTGGAATTAGCCCAGCATCTAAAGGTCCTGGACGATAAAGCGCCAGAATCGAAGAAATATCTTCAATATTGGAAGGTTTGAGATCTTTGACGATCTGCTTCATGCCCGATGATTCTAATTGGAAGACCCCCTCTAGATCGCCTTTTTCCAATAGCTTATAGGTTTTTTGATTTGCCTCTGTAGACATATCGGGAGCGATCGCATCAATATGGAAATTCGGATCTTGATTGTTGCGAATTAGTTTACTGGTATGCTCAATGGTTGTGAGGTTTCGCAGTCCTAAGAAGTCCATTTTCAGCAAACCAAGGGATTCCAAATCCTCCATCGTGTATTGCGTGACCACTTGACCTTCATTACTGCGTTGCAATGGTACAACCTCATCCAATGGAAACGGTGAAATTACCACACCTGCTGCATGGACACCTGAACTTTTGTTCACCCCTTCGATACGCATCGCCATATCCAGCCATTCAAATACCTTCGCATCTTGTTTGTAGCGATCGCGAAATTCGGGTGCAGGGGATTCCTCAGAAATCATCACCTTCAGCTTAGCGGGTTTTCCACGGGAAACGGGAATCATCTTCGCCATTTTGTCGGATTCGCTGTAGGATACATCTAGCACCCTTGCCACATCTTTGAGAACTGCTTTAGAAGTTAGTCGGTTAAACGTCACAATCTGAGCAACCCGTTCTTGTCCATAGCGTTGCGTCACATAATCAATCAATTCTCCACGGTGATCGATACAGAAGTCAGTATCAATATCAGGCATTGACTTCCGTTCAGGATTGAGAAATCTTTCAAACAGAAGTCCGTGATGGATCGGGTCAATATTCGTAATTCCTAATGAATAGGCAACTAGCGAACCTGCGGCACTGCCTCGTCCAGGGCCCACGGGAATCTGCTTATCTCTAGCATATTTGATGTAGTCCCACACCACCAAAAAGTAAGTAGAGAAGCCCATCTGCATGATGATGCCTAGTTCAAAACGCAACCGTTCTTGATATTCGGCAGAAATTTCTGCATGGGTCTTCGCATTAAATCTTTGTAGCAAACCCTGCCATGTCACTTCCTCAAAATAAGTGTCCGCAGTATGTCCTTCAGGAATGGGATAATCAGCAGCACGGGGATCGCGCATGAGGTCGTAGGGCTTAACCTTGGCGGCAGCATGGAGCGTATTAGCCAGAGCTTCTTCGATCACATCATCTTCCAAATGATCCCGAAATAACTGCCGCATCTCATCGTAGGATTTGAAATATTCCATCCCGCTATAACGCAGGCGTTTTTCATCGGAAATCAATTTGCCAGTTTGGATACAGAGCAGTGCATCATGGGCTTCCACATCCATACAAGAGGTAAAGTGAGAGTCATTCGTGGCAATTACTTTGATATCTAATTCTTTGGCAATCTTGCAAATTTCTACATTCACAACACGATCTTCAGGATAGCCGTGATCTTGAATTTCTAGATAATAATCATCGCCAAAATGTTCTTTATACCAAGCCGCCACTTCTCGCGCTAGTTTCGGATCGCCATTCATGATTGCTTGAGGAACTTCTCCTGCCAAGCATCCCGAAGTAAGCATTAAGCCTTCTTTATATTGCAGTAAATAATCTTTATTAATGCAAGGTCGCGCAAAAATCCCTTTGCCTTGATAGCCTTGCAAATGGGAAATGGTGGTGAGTTTAACCAGATTGCGATAGCCCTGCGTATCTTTAGCGAGAACGCATTGGTGATATTTTTTCTTTTTTTCTTCTCTCTTGTATTGAATAGTAATATCCCCATTGAGGACATACATTTCATTGCCAATGATTGGTTTGATACCCTTAGACTTGCAAACCTTGATTAGCTCGATCGCTCCATACATCACCCCATGATCGGTTAAGGCGATCGCAGGCATTCCCAGTTCGACGGCGCGATTCACCATATCAGGGATTTGGCTTGCCCCATCGAGCAAACTATATTCAGTATGAACGTGCAGCCCAACAAATCCAGTCATAGCGATCTACAAAATCAAATTCAAACAGTCAGGTTAACATGATCCATCATAAATTTTTAAAAAGTATGGCGAAGCCATACTTTTTAAAAATTTATGATGGTGCGGCTTCTTACAGCGAAGCCCTAAGTTCTACGCAGATGTTGCTGAAGCAAACTCTTGTTTCTGCTCATTAAGTTGTTCAAGAATTGGAGAACTATCTAGCTCAGAAACATTATCAAGACGCTGTTTTTGCAAATCCAGAGCCGCTTTAATTAAGCCTTGGAAAAGTGGATGGGGACGACTTGGGCGAGATTGGAACTCAGGATGGAATTGTGTAGCGATAAAGTATGGATGGCTAGGAAGCTCGATCGCTTCGACTAAACGCCCATCGGGAGAAGTACCACTAATCACATAACCCGACTCCAGAAATAGTGATCGATAGGCATTATTAAACTCATAACGATGGCGATGACGTTCATAAATTACTGACTCTTTATAAAGATCACTAACTAGAGTATTCGGTGCTAGACGACAGGCGTATAAACCTAAGCGCATTGTGCCACCGAGATTAACCACATCTTGCTGTTCTGGCAGGAGGTGAATGACAGGATTCTTGGACTCTGGATCAAACTCGGCACTATTAGCATCGCCTAATTGTCCAACATTTCTCGCCCAATCAATCACCGCACATTGCATTCCTAAACATAATCCTAAAAATGGAATCTGATGATCGCGGGCATACTTCACAGCAGCCACTTTCCCATCAACACCACGATGACCAAAACCACCAGGAACCACGATCGCATGGACATCTTTGAGGAATTTTTCTGCGCCATAGGCTTCGATGTCTTCGGAGTTGATCCAGCGTAGGTTGACATTGCTGTTAACGGCGATCGCCCCATGCTTGAGGGCTTCAATCACCGAGAGATAGGCATCGGTCAAGCGCACATACTTACCAACGATCGCTACTTCTACTTGATGCTCAGAGCGATAGAGACGCTCGACAAGGGTTTGCCAACTACGAAGATCAGGTTGACGTTGTTGCATACCGAGGAGTCGCAATACTTGCTCGGCTAAGCCTTCTCGCTCCATTGCTAGCGGCACTTCATAGATGCTCTTTACATCTTGTCCTGTCATCACGCACTCAGGCAGCACGTTACAAAACTCGGAGACTTTATCCTTGATGTTTTGAGGTAAAGGGCGATCGCTACGACAAACTAAAATATCAGGCTGAATCCCTACGGACTGCAATTCCTTAACTGAGTGCTGCGTGGGCTTAGTTTTCATTTCCCCTGCGGAGGCAATCCAAGGCATGAGGGTCACATGCATATAAACCACATTTTGCCGACCCACATCCTTACGAAACTGACGAATTGCTTCGATAAATGGTAGGGATTCAATATCGCCCACCGTACCGCCAATTTCGACAATCACGAGATCGGGATTACCGTTATTCGCTACCCGATGAATGCGCTCTTTAATTTCATTGGTGATATGCGGGATCACTTGGACAGTGCCACCTTGATAATCACCACGCCGTTCTTTATTGATCACCCCTTGATAGATTGCGCCTGTGGTGACATTGCTCAGCTTTGACATCGAAGTATCAGTAAAGCGCTCGTAATGTCCCAAATCGAGATCGGTCTCTGCGCCATCTTCGGTGACAAAAACTTCCCCATGTTGAAAAGGACTCATCGTACCAGGGTCAACGTTGATATAGGGATCAAGTTTCAGAATTGCGATCGAATAGTCCCTAGATTTAAGTAATCGTCCCAAACTTGCGGCAACGATGCCCTTCCCGATACTAGAGACAACACCGCCAGTCACAAAGATATACTTAGCCATAAAATTTCGTTATTAGGGTGCATTGTTTTATCGTTTCGTAAACAATGCTTAACAAAGTGATTATATAGCAGGAGCTTACGCTCAGATATTTGAGAATAAAGCAATCCTAAATGTTTTGTGAGAATGTGTTATAGCTATAGCCAGCCAAGTCAGGACATAAAACCCAAAAGAGAGTAGCGGCGCTTCGCGCCGCCACTCTCTTTTGGGTTTGTCTTAACATTGATGTCTATAGCTATACTTAGTGGCACATTCTCACAAAAACATTTAATCTCACAAATAGATCAGAATTGTAATAGGTATTTCAGAGTACGTAGCGAAATAAGCGTGATATTGTTCTACTTTAATCCCAGAAGAGCCTCAAGTTTTAGATCAATGAAGATAAATTTATTCATAGAAGTATGGAAATAGTTCTGATTCTAGAATATAGCGAGTAGCTTGACGAAATAGAGCTTGACAAGTACCAGTTGCTAGTTCGCGATGGTTAGGAATAGTTAAAGTTTCTTTGCCAAGAGAAGTGATACGACGCAGTTTAATATGACTACCTCTTTGACTATGAACTTCAAATCCAAATCTCTTAAAAATAGCGATCGCATCTGCGCCAGATAGTCGTTTAAGCTTTGACGTATTCAGGTTGTAGTTCAAAGGTAACCAAAATTGATGGATGAGGAACTAAACCGAAATCTTCAGGATTTTCATCTTCTAAATGTAATCCAACTGCTTCTATGAGATTCTCGACAACTTCATCCAGAGTACTTCCCTGTGTTACTACTGAGATTCCCAAACATTCCGCGACATAGCCACCTTCTAAATTTGAGTGAATAAAAGAATTAATATTTTGCTGAAGTTTAACATGGCTTTTCATTTATCTATGTCTCTTAACCTTTTGGCGGTATTAAATTTAGAAGCTTAGATTAGTTTCATTTCAAGCCCTACACAATTGATTGTAGGCTAACTTTTTTAATTGTATTACAGCTTTTATGACCAATTATACCCATTCCTAAAAGTGTCACCCCACTCTTGGGAATTAAAAATCAATTCTAGTGATGGTTTAAAAAATACAAAATGGCACAAAACGGCTACGCCATTTTGTGCTTTGGGATTACCCCAAATACCGCCCAATGGTTGAAGTCAGGATTTAGTTTTGACCATACACTATAGTTACGCATTGCATTAGATCTAGAGAAGTAATGCAATGCCGCGCTTTGCGCGGCATTGCATTACCAACTTTGCAAAGTTTAAAATCAGATACAGCAGGAAATTTTAAGGATGGATACTTGGGAAAGCTTTCGGATGGCGGGCAAAACCCTTGCAGCTAATCGTTTGCGTAGCACATTGACAATGCTCGGTATCATTATCGGAAATGCTTCCGTAATTTTGATGGTGGGAATTGGGCAAGGGGCGCAAAAGTACGCTGCTGAGCAGTTTCAGTCCCTTGGGACGGATGTCATCTTTGTGATTACTGGTACTGACAATGCGCGGCGAAATGTAATCGCACCGCCAAATCGCCTAGTGCTAGCCGATGCCGAAGCGATCGCCACCCAAGTCCCCACCGTTCGCAGTGTCGCACCACAGATTAACGGCTCCGAGCTAGCGATTGCAGGTAACAATACTAAACGCGCCACATTAATCGGCACGACCGATACCTATGCGATCGTTCGCAACGCGGAAGTTAGTGTGGGCAGATTTTTTAATGAGGAAGACCTTAAGCGGAATGCAAGGGTGATCACGATTGGGGCGGCGATCGCAAAAGAGTTATTTCCACAGGGATCAGCCGTTGGTCAGACAGTGCGAATCCGAGGCACTAGCTATGAAGTAATCGGCATTATGTCGGAGAAAGGTGCATTTCTGGGTACAAACCAAGATGACACGATTTTTCTGCCAATTACGACGATGACTAGCCAACTTACGGGCAAAACTTCCCCCTATGGTGTTGCTGTGGCTGTAATTAATGTGTCCGCGACTAGTAATGCCAATGTGGACGCGGCGCAATTCCAAATTTCTAACCTATTGCGATTGCGTCACCGTACTTCCGATGTGAATGCTGACGATACATTTACAGTGCGTACCCAACAGGATGCTCTAGAAATAGTCGGTAATATTACGGGCGCACTGACGATTATGCTGGCGGCGATCGCAGGGATTTCACTGCTAGTTGGTGGCATTGGCATCATGAATATCATGCTGGTGTCAGTCACCGAGCGCACCAGTGAAATTGGACTTCGCAAAGCGATCGGCGCTTCACCCAGCGATATTCTCACCCAGTTCACAATTGAAGCAGTGATTTTGTCATTACTAGGTGGTGCGATCGGTACGGGTATCGGTGTTGGTGGCATTTTATTCATCGCCGCAGTTTCACCTTTGCAAGCGGGGGTATCGATTGGGGCAATTTGTCTAGCCGTCGGTGTTTCGGGTGGAATTGGTTTGTTCTTTGGGATTTTCCCAGCCCGACAAGCATCCAGACTCGATCCAATTGTGGCTTTGAGAAGTATTTAGCAAAAGCATAAGAGGCAGCACTTCGCGCTGCCTCTCATTAGAAAATAAATTTATGATTACTACCAACGCGATCGCATCTATTCCCGAAATATCTGATGATTCCAGACGAGAAATTGTCCGTCTGAATAATGTCTGTAAATTCTACGGCCAAGACGATACCCTCGTAAAAGCCCTAGATGATGTTAGCTTTGTGATTAAAGAAGGCGAATATTGCGCGATTATGGGTGCTTCGGGATCGGGCAAATCCACTTGCATGAATATCATTGGCTGTCTAGATAGCAGCACATCAGGGCAATATTTTCTAGATGAACAAGATGTCTCCCATATGCAGGAAGGCGATCTTGCCAAAGTTCGCAATCTCAAAATTGGCTTTATCTTTCAGCAATATCATCTCTTGCCACAACTTACGGCGATCGAGAATGTGATGTTACCGATGGCGTATGCCGATATTCGTCCTAAAGAACAAAAAGAACGAGCAGCGGCGGCTCTGGAACGGGTTGCCATGGGACATCGGTTAAATAATCGACCTAACCAAATGTCAGGTGGACAGCAGCAAAGGGTAGCGATCGCGAGGGCGATCGTGAATAATCCTGTGATGTTGCTTGCCGATGAACCTACAGGGGCGCTAGATTCGCATACTACAAAAGAAGTAATGGAACTATTTGGTGAGTTGAATGCTAGTGGGATTACGGTGGTGATGGTTACCCATGAAGCCGATGTGGCTAGAAATTCACGACGGATTATTTGGTTCCGTGATGGTCAAATCATTCATGACCATCTATCCCCATCAGATTTGAATCATGTAATTTAATAGAAAGGTGGCGCAAAGTACCACCTTTCTATTAATGCGAAGCGCGAGAATTATTCTCGATCGCGATTGGCTCAATCTCATCCGCAGGTTTAAATCCAAAAATTTGGGAATAGAAATAGAACTCACCATCAAGGGCGCGTTTAATGTTTTCGGCTTTACGAAAGCCGTGTTGTTCGCCTTCAAAGGGAACGTATGCAACGGGCAAACCTTTTTTGCGTAAAGCATCCACCATCATTTCTGCTTGATTCGGGGGTACGACTTTATCTTCTAAACCTTGGAAAAAGGCGATCGCACAGGATAGCTTATCCGTGAAATGAATTGGCGATCGCTGAATATAGAGTTCCTTTTGTTCAGGATATTTACCAATCAAACTATCGAGATAACGTGACTCAAATTTATGGGTATCCGTAGCAAGAGCTTCGAGATCACAAATTCCATAATGACTCGCCCCTGCTTTGAAATCATCGCGAAAGGTCAAAGCGCAAAGAGTCGTATAGCCGCCAGCACTGCCTCCTGAAATCGCAAGGCGATCGCCATCCACTAAACCTTTGTCTGCAAGAAATTTCGCACCATTGGCACAGTCATCAACATCGACGATACCCCAATTACCTTTGAGGCGATCGCGATATTCGCGTCCATAGCCAGTGCTGCCGCCATAGTTCACATCTAGCACGGCAAAGCCGCGACTTGTCCAATATTGAATGCCCAGACTTAAGCTTCCTGAAGTTGAAGCTGTGGGACCACCATGACTTTTGACAAGCAGAGGTGGTTTTTTAGATTCATCTGCTTGGAAGTCCTTGTTTTTAGGAGGATAAAATAATCCATAGGCTGTTTTCCCATTCTCTGTAGGAAATTCTATGGACTGAGCGGCGGAAATATAGTCTGGATCGATTTCCAAATCAGAAGCAACACGGATTTTTTGCCAAGTGACCGTTTGTAAATCTAGTAAAACGATCGCCGTTGGTTCCGTTGCTGAACCACCATGAAACACGGCGCGATCGCCTTCGCAACGCAATCCTGAGATCGAAGTAAAGGGTGTAGAAATTTCTTGTAAACCTACATCAAGATTGGCAGGATCGAGAATTGCTAAATGGGATTTACCATGCTCTGTATAGGAACAGAGGATTTTACCGTCACCTGTAAAGTCATAGGTAGTCATCCCAAATACCCACTGCGGCAAGCCAAATTCGGCAGATTTGGGACAGAGCGATTCAATAGCAATAGCTTCTACGGAAGTGCGATAAAGATTCCACCAACCTGTGCGATCACTTACAAAGTAGAGCTTGCCATCGGGCGACCATTCTGGCTGAAATATTGACTCTTCAGTACCGCCTGCGACCAGTTGCGGATTTTGAATCGTGAGAACTCCAGTTTCAGATTCCACAAGATCAGCAACCCAAAGTTCGGTTCCATCCCAAGGCATATTGGGATGATTCCAACTAATCCATGCGAGTTTATCACCAGTGGCATTCAATCGCGGCGAGGCATAAAAATCTGCACCTGTGACCAATACCTGAATATCTTCACCATTGCTAGTATTCACTGCCACTAAGGTGTTAATCGGTTCGCCGCCGCCTGTATGATCTTCACGCACACAGATCAATTTGCCATAAATCCGATTCCAGACAAAATCGGCATAGCGATAAGCGCTTTCGGTCGTTAATGGTTTGCATGAACTGCCGCCAATTTTACGATAAATGCAGCGATCGCTAAAGTTAGAGAAATAAATGCGTCCATCTTCTACTAGATATTCGCCGCCGCCGTATTCATGGACTAGCGATCGCACATTGAGCGATGCGGGTGTCATTTCGCGATAATTGCCATCCACGTCATAGCGCATGATTACATTTCTGCCCCCTTCTGTCGGTCTGCCTTCATTCCAATAGACATTACCCCCATCAATGGCGATCGCACCGAGGCGAATACTACTAGAAACGATCAAATCAGAACTAATTGGCGATTTCCAAGAACCGTAAGGGGCGGCAGACATAAGTTTATGGTAAGGATTGCGAACTATCTATGGGGATGATTATATAGTGGAAAACGCACCCTGCGGGTGCGTTTTCCACTTATGTAGGAATTTGGACAAGTGGTGTGGTTAGTAGAGATCGCAGAGACTGGCGAAATTCGGGAGAGAGATACTGCTCTTGGAGAGGTTGCCAACTTTGCCAAAAGGCAATTGATTCTTGCTGCATGATCTGCGCGATCGTTGGTAGCACCTTGACCAAATCTTGCTTCAGCGCAAATTCTAGAAAATCACGGAGGACAACATGATCTTGAAGTTGTCCGAGCATCTCCTGCATTGTTTTAAATTCTTCTATTCTTTGCGCGTATGTATCTTCATAAAAGTCAGCGAAAAACTCAGTCTGATAACGAACTCCCTTAATTTGCTTACGCAAGTCATGCAAATCATTGCCAAATTTCCTTAATTGCTGATTTAACTCTGCGGGTTCTTCAATGGATACCAAGGCAACCTTAGCCGACTGAATCGTTGTCCCCACCAGCCAACCTGAATGGAGAAACAGCCGACAAATCAAGGGCAAAATTAAATCTGGCAAAATTTCCAAGACTGATAAACTACCCATCGTTGTATAGGTCGGCTGGACTAACCAATCTTGGATTTCTTGCTTAAGGGTTTGATAGCGATCGCCATTTAAGGTTTTCTGCAATTTCCGAAAGCTCTGAGCGCGTTTCTGGTGTAGATGCTTGATAACTGTATCGAGTTTAGACTCTTCGGCTTTCGACAATAAAGGTTGATAGTGGTTAATCAGTTCTTGTTGTAACACATCAAGATCTCGTGTCTCTCCCAAACTTCTAGCAATTTTGCCAATCGATGAATTATTAACTGCTTTGGGTAGGGTGATCGCATTGCCAAATACTTGAATCGCTGTTCGCAATCTTCGCATTCCGACTCGCATTTGATGCAACGGTTCAATGTCTTTATCTTTAAAAACAGACGTTTCTTGATCGATAACTTTTTGGAAGTTTTGGTGAATAATTTGGTGAGCATAATCACCAAGTAATACCGAGAGATCGAATTGATGCTCTTTCATTTAGTTTCACCTCAACTGATTGTATTTCTTAGCTTGGACTTAACCTAAAGCTTTGAGGGGATTTGAATCAGAGGATAGACAGAGTGCTTTAACACAAACTTTTTGGCGCTCCTTATCTGCACTTAAGACAATCCATTGCAGAGGCTGTCCATATTTTTGTAACTCATCCTCAATGGCTTGATATAGAGTTGGTACTGTGTAGTGATTTTGCAGATCAACTTCTACACAAACTAGCTGCGTATCCATAAATTAATCGCTCCAAAAACAAATAAATTAGCTCATTCTAAGCTTGCACTACCATGAGTGCAATGCCCGTAATTGCGGCGTTTTTTTGGATTGATGCGCTTCCATTCGATTAAGGACATCATCAAGAATCGTGATTGCTTCCGCAATAAACTCTCCTTTATTAAGCATAACACATTCAGCCCTTTCCGCCATTGCCGCATCGGTCATTTCGCCACGGGAGGGCGCTCCATCCTTTACTAGGCTTTCTAATACCTGAGTTGCCCAAATCACAGGAACATGAGCGGCTTCGCAAAGCCAGAGAATTTCTTCCTGTATCTCGGTTAAACGTTGGTAGCCAATTTCAACGGCTAAGTCACCTCTGGCAATCATTACCCCAAAGGATTGTTTACCTGCGGCATGGATAATTAATTCTGGCAGATTAGAAACAGCGATCGCTGTTTCAATCTTGGCAACGATCGCAGGACGGGTAACCTTTCCCTCAGAGCGTTGATCTAGCTCCTGTTGCAGAAGCTCAATATCCGCAGAGCGTTGCACAAATGAATAGCCAATAATATCTGCATGGATGGCGACAAAATCTAAGTCAGACAAGTCTTTTTCAGTGAGTGGACTAAGTGGCAAGACTGTATTAGGGAAGTTCAAACCTTTTTCGGGTCGAAGTTTGACTCCTTTGGGACTAGCATGAGTAACTTGCAATAAAATTCCCAATTGTCCATTGGGTAATGGATGTTGGGTGTCAATTACGCGAGTCCGAATTTTGCCGTCATCAATATATACAGTTGCTCCAGTCGTAAGTAGATCGAGAATTTCAGGAACTGTGCAGCAGGTTTGAAAATTCTCTACAGATGCGGCGATCGCTTCATCGGACTGTGACTCATTTTGAGACTCACATCGTGATAGCAAAATGTGATCTCCGCGAAATACCCGTTTTTTATCGTTTGGTCTTAGCACTTGCCCAGTACGGATTTTGGGGCCACTTAAGTCCATCATCACCTTACAACAGGTGTGGGTTTCCTGCTCAGCTTGACGTACATGGTCGATCATCTTTTTCCAGAGTTCTGGCGTATCGTGAGCGCAATTAATTCGCACACAGTTGGCTCCTCTCTGAACAATTTTTCGCACCAGTTCGTAGTCTGTGGCGGCTTCCGTGGGCAAAGTTACCATAATCCTGACTCGACGATGGTTGCAGTTTAGCCCAAATAATTCTTCTGTATGCTTTTTTAGTAAACGACTACCCTCAAAGAAGGATTCAATCGGTGGACGATGTTGCTGTTGTGTTAATGCTGTGCCGCAAATGACTTGCAAAGTTGCCATGACAGCATCAAGATTAGGCATGACTCGTGATTCAATCCGTCCCAGTGAAGATAGACCCCAAGGCATTAGTGCTGCTTGAAGCGATCGCAGATCGTGCCGCCTTAATGCTAAATATTGGGCTAGGTTCAAGGCGCTTGCAAGAAATTCAGGGCGATAAATGTGCTGTTTCCATAAGTCAAAAGTAACTTCTGCTTCACTGGCTACTTGTTGACGGAGAGATTGAAGAATTGAGAACAAGACCTGTGGACTATCAAGATTCAATTCTTCAAGAGAAGTTTCTGAAGTCTCAGCAATCATATAAAAAGCTTCCTGAATCAATCAGCAAAGATTGATTCTTACTATGTAGCTGCTTGTTTAGAATGATTATACCAATAGAACGCGATCGCCAGATTAACCCATTTGAAAATGTAATAGAGACTAGTAAAGATAATGAAAAATATAACTGTACCTAGGAAAAAATTAGGATTCCCTAGGTTGCGAATGGCATCTTGGATCACACTTTGAGGATTGGTGAATACATCCCAACTATTTAAGCGATTCACTCTTCCCCAATACACGCCGATCGCACAGATAAAATTTATGCTTACTTCCAGCAAAGTTATCTTTCTAGTCAGTTTGAGCCAATCTACATATTGAACCAACTTAATTAAAGAAATCACATAGCATTGGAAGCCCAGCAATATAAAGGCAATATACTGAGGAATCAGCACAAAAATAATGCCATTATCGGAAACGTCGGCTCGCATATCTCTGACAAAATGAATTATGTCAGTAATCACATAGGGCGCATTGGGCAAAAATAATATAAAGATTGCTAGACCAAACCACCACAGAGGATTGATCGGTAATCGCTTTGGTGATCGCTTGGCAAATAACATAAAACTAAGTACGCAGGGAATCATTGCTAAGAAAAGATTCCAAGTCATAAACCCCTCAAGATTTTGCCAAAACAACTCAAGTGCTGCTGCCATTATTTTTTCCTGCGTAGTATGTTGATTAAGTTACCTAAGATTAACTTCTATGATAAATAGTTTCCCAATTTCACAGGACTGGTTAATAGCGATCGCCCTCAATACGATACTTGGTGCGATCGCTTTACTATTACCTCGCAAAGTCTTAACCACCGCAGGGATTTTCCATGCATGGGCGTTAGGAATAACGGTCTGGGGCTGTCTGGGATGGCAAGGTTATGTTGTCATTTTAAGCTATCTGATCGTTGGTTCGGGGGTAACTCGCATCGGAAAGGACATCAAAGAAGCGAAAGGCATAGCCGAGAAACGTGATGGCGCAAGAGGACCCGAAAATCTTTGGGGATCGGCGGCTACGGGTGCAGTTTGCGCGATTGGTCAGGCGATCGCTCCCAATCCCCTATGGTTATTAGCCTATGTTGCTAGTCTTAGTACCAAGCTTGCGGATACGACGGCAAGCGAAATTGGTAAGGCCTATGGTAAAAGTACATTTTTGATCACCACACTCAAACCTGTTCCCGCAGGCACTGAGGGGGCTGTTAGCCTAGAAGGCACGATCGCAGGAATTATCGGTTCGCTATTTATCGCCGCAGTTGGCTGGGCAGTAGGTTTATTAACTAGTCCTTGGGATCTACTTTGGTGTGCGATCGCTGCTTTCATTGCCACCAATATCGAAAGTCTGATTGGCGCAACTTTACAAGAGAAATATGACTGGCTCACTAATGAACTAGTCAATGGAATTAATACAACAATTGGTGCGGCGATCGCGGTGCTAATTGTACAGTTATTACAAATATTTAACCTTAAGTTAATTTAGATTTAACCTTATTAGTTAAATTACAAATTTGATTTACTAAGTTTAATTTAATTCTCAAAAACCTTTTTATTAGAGGATATAGCCAATTATTTTCAAGATTTTAACTAATGGCTAAAATTTCTCGCTTTGCAATTACAATAAATAACATATTCCCATTTATTGTTTAATTTAATTTTGTATAAAGTGGAGTTTGATCTTGACTACAATTGACTTGTTTAATAATGCCAAAGACTTTGTAATCATCCCCGCAGGACAAGTGATCTTTCAAAAAGGTGGGGTCGCCGATCATATGTATGCGATCGTGGAAGGGGAAGTAGAAATTTCGATCGATGGTAAGTTATTAGACACCACGACTGCTGGCGGAATCGTTGGTGAAATGGCGCTGATTGACTCCAGCCCAAGAAGTGCGACCGCGATCGCTAAAACTGAATGTAAGTTAGTCCCTGTTGATCACAAGCGGTTTACTTTTTTGGTACAACAAACTCCTAATTTTGCAATTAACGTGATGAAGATCATGGTTGAAAGAATCAGAAAACTAGATGCTCTTGTTTTATCAATGCAATAGGATGAAGAACTACGCAAATTATAGCTATAGCCACCTGTATCAGGACAAATCAAAACCCAAATAGTGTGAGGCGGCGCTTCGCGCCGCCTCACACTATTTGGGTTTTATGTCCTAACAAGAATGGCGACAGCTATAACCAGATTTTTATGATCGGCTTTGCTGAGTCATCAAAATCTGTTTCTTGATTAAATTGCAGAACTTTTAGCAACCCAATCACCGAATAGTACTGCTAAGATTAGAATCTAAATAATAGATACATAGAAACTAGTGAGTTCTCAATCAGTCTCAAGTCCAGAAGAACCTAGCAACCCTGATTTATTGATCACCCCACCTGAACAATCCCAACAAGAATGCCTCGCGATCGTCGGAATAGGCGCATCAGCAGGCGGATTAGAAGTATTCACCCAGATTCTCCAAAATTTACCAATAGATACTGGTATGGGCTTTGTGCTGATTCAGCATTTAGCACCGCAACATGATAGTCAGTTAAGCGAGATTTTGCGAAATATCACGCAGATGCCTGTCAATGAAGCCAAAGAAGGCATGAAAATCTTGCCAAATCATGTCTATGTAATTCCGCCCAATACCTTGATGACTCTGGAACAAGGTATTTTGAGACTTGAACCTCGACAGCGGGTTAGGGGCAAGTATATGGTAATTGATGGATTTTTTAGATCACTGGCTAACGATCGCGGGAATCAGGCGATCGCTGTCATTTTATCGGGCAACAATGAGGATGGTACAGCAGGTTTAGGGGCGATTAAGGCATCGGGTGGAGTTACCTTCGCTCAAGATCTTGCCTCGGCAGAATTTCCCACCATGCCAATGATTGCGATCGCTTCAGGCTATGTGGATTTTGTGTTGTCACCTCAGGAGATCGCCACAGAACTGGTAAATATTAGCATTGGCAATAAGCGCGAAGCCTCAGTTAGTAAAGCAATTACTCTCTATGAACCTGATGATCAATCTGCATTTTTTACAGGAAGCGCCGAAAGTAAAGAAGCTTTAGCAATAATTTTTCGGCTATTGATGGATGCAATGGGGATCGACTTTAGCCATTATAAACAAGGGACAATCAGACGCAGAATTTTGCGGCGTATGGGTTTACTGAATCTTCAAAAAGTAGAAGCCTATGCAGTACATTTGCAAGAGCATCCTAGTGAAGTTGAAAACCTATACAACGATATTCTGATTAGTGTGACCAGTTTTTTTCGCGATCCCGATTCCTTTGCAGCTTTACAGCAAGTAGTATTTCCGATAATTAGTCAAAATAAGTCGCTAGATTTACCGATTCGGATCTGGGTCGCGGGCTGTGCTACAGGTGAAGAAGTTTACTCTATCGCTATTAGTTTATTGGAATTTCTCGATGGTCGTCCTGTCAAACCTGCCATTCAGATTTTTGCTACGGATATTAGTGAACAAGTCATCGAAAAGGCAAGACTAGGAATTTACCATCAGAATTTGCTGGTTGATGTCTCACCAGAGCGGTTGCGACGGTTTTTTACCCCAGTGGAAGGCGGCTATCAGATTGGGAAGTCTGTCAGAGAATTATGTGTATTTGCTCGCCAAAATTTGACTAGCGATCCACCTTTTTCGCGACTAGATTTGATTAGCTGCCGCAATATGCTGATTTATTTAGAACCAGTGCTTCAAAAAAAGGTGATGCCGATTTTTCACTATGCACTTAATGCCAATGGGTTTTTAATGTTGGGCAGTTCTGAAGGCATTGGCAATGCGGGAGATTTGTTTACGATCGCTGACAAAAAGAATCGCATTTATAAGAGCAAGATATCCACATCATCACGGATAAATTTTAACTTTGTCAAAAGTACCCATGTGAGCGAGTCGGCAAATCTGGCAAAACGCCATGAAGTTAGTACAGTTCCTGTGGAAATAAACTTAGAACAACTAGCTGATCAGGTGGTATTGAGTCGATATGCACCTGCGGGCGTGATGATTAACTCGGAGCTAGAGATTTTGCAATTTCGGGGACATACTAGCCCTTATTTGGAGGCATCTCCTGGTAAGGCAAGTCTAAATTTACTGAAGATGGCGCGTCTAGAATTACGTCTAGAACTGCGATCGGCGATTTATAGTGCCAAAGAGCAAGATTTGCCGATCGCTAAAGATGGAATTGAGATGTCCCAAGGGATTATCGTGAAGTTGGATGTAATTCCCTTAAGAGCGAATAGCGATCAATACTTTTTAGTGCTATTTGAGAGCCGTCCAATGCCAATCTTGCTAGCATCTGCGCCCGTATCATTCATCAAGCCGCGCAAAGAGCGAGCAACTAAAGCGGATATGGATGTGGTGCGGCTCACCCATGAGTTAGAAAAAACCAAAGAATATCTGCGATCGATTATTGAAACTCAAGAAGCGAATAATCAAGATCTCAAAGTAGCTGGGGAAGAGATTCTATCCAGTAATGAGGAATTGCAAAGTGCCAATGAGGAACTGGAAACAGCTAAAGAGGAAATCCAAGCCACCAATGAAGAACTAAGTACGATTAATGATGAGTTGCGTGGTCGCAATATCCAGTTGCATCAAGTCAATAACGATATGCAAAATCTGCTCAGCAGTGTGAATATCCCCATCTTGATGTTGTCGGGTGATTTGCGGATTAGACGCTTTACCCCGATGGCAGAACCAGCATTTAATCTGATTGCTAGTGATGTCGGGCGACCCTTTAGCGATATTCAAAACAATCTGAGTGTAGAGAACCTTAGAAACTTGGTGACATCGGTAATTGACACGCTTATTCCCTATGAACAGGATGTGCAGGATCATTGCGGCAATTGGTTTAGTATGAGAATCCGTCCCTATCGAACTACGGATAATCACATTGATGGCGTGGTGATCAGTTTATTTGATATTGATTTGCTTAAACGCAATGCAATTGAGTTAGAAGTTTCACGCAACTATGCCACAGCCATCATTGAGACTTTACGGCAGCCTTTAGTAGTGCTAAATGCTGATCTGCAAGTGATTACTGCAAATTCAGCCTTTTATCAAATCTTTCAAATACATCCTCTCCGCACTGAACGACAATCAATTTTTGCGCTAGGAAATGGAGATTGGGATATTCCCAAACTGCGATCGCTGTTAAATGATATTTTGATGTTGGATATTTCTGTCCAAGATTATGAAGTTACGCAGGAATTTACGCATTTAGGCAAGCGCACGATGTTACTAAATGCTTGTCAGATCGATCAAGGCAATGTCGGCAAGATGATTTTGATCGCGATCGAAGATATCACCGAACGGAATCTCCAAAAGCAACAACTGGTTACTAAAAATCAAACATTGTCGGAAACGATGATTGCCTATGAACGGGTAGATCAGGCTAAGAGCACATTTTTGGGCAATATCAGTCATGAATTACGCACGCCGCTCAATTCAATTATGGGCTTTACCCAAATTCTCCAAGATACTCCCCATTTAGATGCAGAATCTCAGGAATATTTGGGAATTATCAGTCAGTCTAGTGACCATCTACTTTCATTAATTGAAGATCTGCTGGATATCTCTAGAATCGAAGCTGACAAAATGGAGATTGAGCCAAATATCTTATCTCTATCTAATTTTTTAGAAATTACCATGTCGATGGTTTATGTCAAGGCTATCCAAAAGAACCTCAGCTTTATCACTCAGTTTGCATCCGATCTTCCTGAAACCATCTATGCCGACGAAAAACGACTAAGACAAGTCCTCCTAAATCTGCTCATTAATGCCATCAAGTTTACCAATGCTGGAGAGATTACTTTTTCAGTGACCAAAAGCTCTGATCAGCTAATGCGATTCGCGATCGCTGATACAGGTATCGGGATCACCCAAGCAGAAATTAAGAAGATATTTTTACCCTTTGAACAGGTCTGCCAAGATGAAATGAAACCCGATGGTGCAGGTTTAGGGTTAGCGATTAGCCAAAGTCTCGTAACCAAAATGGGAAGTGAAATTAAGGTGGTGAGCGAAATCGGGGTGGGTAGTACCTTCAGCTTTGAGTTGGACTTAAGCACTAACCAAGCGCAATCCCTGATCATGCCCTCACGGGAAGCGATCGCTTTATTGCCTGCTCAAACCGAATCTCCACAAATTGAGCGTTTTCTTGAAGAATCCGCGATCGGCTATAAGGTGAAGTCAGCATCAACGAAGCCATTAAGCATTCTCGTTGCTGAGGATGTTAAATATAATCAATTACTATTACAGAAGTTTTTACAAAGATTAGGTTATGCACCTGACATAGCTCACAATGGCTTAGAGGTACTAACAAAGCTACGGGAGAAGCATTACGATGTCATTTTAATGGATATCCAAATGCCTGAATTAGATGGACTCGAAGCCACTAAAAGAATTGTCGCAGAATGGGATCACGGCTCTCGTCCCTACATCATCGCAGTCACAGCAAATGTAACAACGCAAGATCGTGAGCAATATGCAGCGATCGGTATAGATACATGCATCAGTAAGCCCATTAACCTTACTCAGTTAGGGCAGATTTTATCCCAAAGTACAAAAGTGTGACGACACTTTTGTATAGCAACCCAAAAGATGAGTGGCGGCGCTTCGCGCCGCCACTCATCTTTTGGATTTTATGTCCTAAGCAAAACTGACATTGCTATAAAGTGACAGCGACGCGAAAACCTGTGCTGCGATCGCCTTGATTAGCGGCATTTTTAAAACGCCTTGCTGAGCGGCAATAATGGGCTGGATCGCGCCATGAGCCACCACGCACAACCCGACAACTGCGATCGCCTCCCTGTGTCCATGCAGTGCCATCCCTCGGCAACAGGTCATAGTCATCATGCCAATGATCCGCGCACCATTCCCACACATTGCCATGCATGTCATGTAGCCCAAAGGCATTGGCAGGATAAGTCCCAACTTCCGTTGTCGAGACATTACTTAACCCTTGTGGCGCATATTGATAAGGGCTTGCCCCATTGTAATTAGCCAAATTAGCAGCGATCGTTTCCCCAAAGCCAAAAGCTGTGATTGTCCCCGCTCGACAAGCATATTCCCATTCCGATTCGCTCGGCAATCGATAGGGTTTCCCTGTTCTCTCTACTAATTTCTGACAAAAGACTTGGGTATCTTCCCATGACACCATTTCCACAGGGCGATCGCCATTCCCAATAAACATCGCAGGATTATTATCCATTAATACTTTCCATTGTCTCTGGGTAATGGGAAAGCGCGACATAAAGAAACAGGGTATATTCACCATATGGCGCGGACTTTCTTCATCGATACGGTCGGCTTCACTAGTTGGCGAACCAATTTGAAATTTACCTGCGGGAAGAAATACCATTTCTAAGCCAATCGTTTTACCTTGGACATTGCCTAGAGTCTCGATATAGATTCTTCCCGTTTTCTGCCTTGTACTAATTTGTAATTGATGTTTAGTGAGTTTGCCAATTCCCAAGCGATGAACTGTGACAATCGCCGTCTCAAAGGAAAATTGTGATAACGGCGGCGCGATCGCCTGAATTGGTTGAGATTTCGGTGTGGCGATCGGCGTAATCTGAGTTTTGGCAGTAGCCTTGGCATAACTCGATCTTTGGAATCTTGGGGTATAGGCTTGATGGGATGGGGAAGTCAAATTTTTAAGATCAGTTAAAACTGCTTGAGCTGTCTGATAGCGTTGACTGGGAGCCGTGGTAATCAGGCGATCGAGAATCTGACCAAGAACAGGACTAACAGAAGTATTTTCTAAAAAATCGCGCCAGATCCAAGTTCCATCCATATCCATTAACTCGAATGGTGAGACATTCGTCAGCAGATGGATACAAGTCACACCCAAACTATAGAGGTCACTAGCAAATATGGCTTTGCCGCGCACTTGTTCTGGTGCAACATATACCGCACTGCCGATGCGAGTGCCTGTCTCCATTAGCGCCGCCGCTGTCACAAATTTTGCTGCACCAAAATCAACTAACACATGACTCCCCGCTACCGCAGAACTCGATACAGAGCCAGAGATGCTTGGCGATCTCCGACGGATAATATTTTCAGGTTTGATGTCGCGATGGATTACATTGCGATCGTGGATAAATTGCAGGACTGGCAGTAAATCTGCTAGTAACATCCGAATCTTGGCTTCACTAAAAGCTCCCTGCTCTTGCAGTTCCTTTAACAGATCATGACCATCCACAAATTCTTGGATCAGATATTGGCGACCATCATGTTCTAGATGGGCAAATAATGTTGGTATTTGCGGATGTTTTCCCAAATCATCAAGGCGAATTGCTTCCTGCTGAAACAACTCCGCCGCCTTCACCGCACTACTAAGATCCGCAGGAAAAAACTGTTTAATCACACAGTGCGGATGGGAAGGAAGTGCTTCGTCAATACCGATAAACGCTCTCCCAAAACCACCTTGCCCCAGAATTTTAATCGCCCGATAGCGATCGCCGATCCTCAGCTTCGATCCACATTGACTACAAAAAATCAGCGCAGGATCTGGATTTTGATAATTGCAGTTAGGATTGAGGCATTGACTCATACAGGCTGTTTGGATTTTAGTTAGTACAGAGAAATTTTAAAAAAGATTGCGAAACAATCTTTTTTAAAATTTCTCTGGGTTTTGAGTTGCGACTATTGTTCGGGCAGAGCATCCATTTTGGCAAAACCAATGACTTGCATTTTTCCTTCCGTAAGTTCTAGTCTGATCACTCGCGCCGTAATCCCTTTACTTTCCAATTGACGCAAATCTAGGACTTTATTCAATCCCTCGGTAAAGGCTTTAGCAATGCGCTCTGGTACAGGAGTTCCCGCCAATTCAATTTTAGGATTGAAAATTTGCAGTTTTGTACCGCCAATAGTCTTTAATTCGGCATTGACGGAAACATCTAGTTTACTGGGGTTAGGCTTAGCGGCAGTTGGCTTTGCCTGTAGGGAAGCGGCCAGACGGATGCGATCGCCTTCCAAAAAAGTTATTTCGGGATCGATCAAATCGAGAATTTCGGGGTTTTTATTAGTTCCTGTAATGTCAATGCTGAGATTTTTAAAGGAAGGTTGAACATTAGGCGATCGCAGGGCTGCATTAATATCTTCAGAGCGCATGACGACGCGCACGGCGGCCTGTAATGGACGACGCAAGACCACTTTGCCCGTCTGTAACACGTTAGGATCGATGCTAATCGGATCGGTTTCTAGGTCAACCTGATCGATTCGCAAAAATTCTAAGATGTAAACACCACGACCTGCTACACGAATGCGATCGACGTTACCTAAAAAAACTTGATAGTTAGGAGCATTATCAACGCGCACTTCGAGAACATCAGCCCGTACAATTTGCCCACGCAAAAAATCCGTCGCAATTTTGTCAATCGCAATCCCCGGTGAGCCTGCCAAACCTAAAACCGTCGTGAGTAAGCCAGCAAATAATTCCATAAAAAGGAGATAACTACCTTTTCCATCATAAACCAAAACCCAAAAATTAAAAGCAGCGCTAGGTGCTGCTTTTGCGGCATTTTAAACTGAAATAGAAACCAACATTTTGGTTAAAAGTGCTGCTAAGCAACACTTTTAACCAAAATGTTGGACTTTACTCAGTTGCTAATT
Organism: Pseudanabaena sp. SR411; assembly: GCF_002251945.1. Lineage (GTDB taxonomy): Bacteria > Cyanobacteriota > Cyanobacteriia > Pseudanabaenales > Pseudanabaenaceae > Pseudanabaena. Next base: position 1,928 of record NZ_NDHW01000197.1, on the reverse strand, counting down.
ACGGTAATGTATGGTTTTTAATGACACAATTTTGTATGGTGTGGCTTCACCGCACCATACAAAACGGTTTTGGTGGAACCACTAGGGAGTAAGTGTTTTATGCAAATTCGGTTGGCAGTAGAAGCTGATTTACCCGCAATCATTGAGATTTATAATGCTGCTATTCCTAGTCGTCTTGCCACTGCCGATCTTGAACCCATCTCCGTCGAGAGCCGTCGTGCTTGGTTTCGATCGCATGGCGATCGCTATCCTGTCTGGGTGATGGCAATTGGTAGTCACAATATTCAAAGCGATCAAAACGCGCAAATTCTGGGTTGGCTCAGTTTACAGATGTTTTATGGTCGCCCCGCCTATCATAAAACTGCCGAAGTCAGTATTTACATCGATCCTCACTATCAAGGCAAGGGTGTCGGCAAAAAGTTGCTTGGTCATGCGATCGCCCAATGTCCTAAGCTGAATATTGCTAAACTGGTCGGCTTTATATTTGCTCACAATGCTACTAGTCGCAGGTTATTTGAGAATTTTGGGTTTACAGAATGGGGTTTTTTGCCTGAAGTTGCCGAATTAGATGGGAAAGATCAAAGTTTAGTAATTTTCGGCAAAATTATTTGAGCCGTCTAAAAGCAGTAGGGGTAGCGCCCCCGTGCCTACCCCTAGGGATTTGGGCAACCACAGGGGGATTCCCCCTACTTTAACAATGGAAAGAAATGTCCAACTGGCCCCTGTCCTTTGCCGATCGCTAAGGCATATTTCAAAGCTTCGGTCACATAGTTCTTCGCTTCCTGTACTGCTTGAAAACGTGATTTGCCTAATGCTAGATTGGCGGCGATCGCGGCTGAAAGTGTGCAACCTGTGCCATGGGTATGGGTTGTATCGATTACTTCAGTCTGCAAAACCTCAAGGCGATCGCCATCAAACCAAACATCAACCGCCTTCAGATCACCCGTCATCCCGCCACCTTTTACCAAGACCGAACGCGCTCCTAGTTTGTAAATTTTCTGAGCAGCCGTTTGCATATCTTCTAACGTGTGAATATCCATAGCGGCGAGAATTTGGGCTTCGTAGCGATTGGGTGTAGCGATCGCCGCAAGGGGAATTAATAGATCTTGCATCGTTTTTATCGCCTCGTCATCGATTAGCTGTGCCCCAGTCCGCGACACCATTACAGGATCGACCACCACATTCCCAAATCCAAAGGCAACTAGCTTCTTCGCCACAGTTTTAATTATCTCTTGATTGAGCAACATCCCCGTTTTGATGGCTCCAATTCGCATATCGATCATTACGGCTTCAAATTGTGCGGTTACGGACTCAGGCGACATCGCATCTACTCGCGTTACTCCCTGCGTATTCTGGGCAGTGATGCAGGTGAGGACACTAGTTCCATGGACACAATGAAAAGCAAAGGTGCGTAAGTCAGCCTGTATGCCAGCGCCACCACCACTATCAGAACCAGCGATCGTCATGGCGATCGGAATTTGTGAACTATGGAGATTGGTCATAATATGAGTTAATTCTAAAAACAGGTTTTGCTTTGCCCAAATTTTAGCTCATCCCAAAACAGAAAACGGCTATGCCGTTTTCTGTTCTAAAAGATCGGCTATTCTAGATCTCAAACTCATTTTCGCAAGTAAATTTTCATGTCAGAAAATCAGCTACAGCCGAGACAAGCTTTAAATAAGGCGTATGTGAAGGTGAAGCCCGATCATGAGAGCATGAGAGCGTTTAAGGAAAGCTTGGTTAGTTTGCTGGACTTGAGTAATGAGTCGAAGTCAGAGGAATTTAACAAGGGGTTGCTTACTGATTTTTTTAAAAAGACTAAGGGACTTGCGAGGAAATAAGATACCAATCAATTAGGAACAATGGTTATATCCCATTTGGGTAAAGTATCAGAACGTTGCCAAAATGGAAAATACTGTTTCAAGTCT
>NZ_NDHW01000196.1 GCF_002251945.1 Pseudanabaena sp. SR411 | reverse complement strand
ATGTCTGTCATTGGTGCTGTCATGCACAAGCTATTGCGGCAGGTCTTTGGTGTTCTCAAGTCTCAGCGTTCTTTCGATCCTAATTTTGTCCAAATTCCCTCTTGACTTTTTGGTGCTTAAGACAGTATCTACTTTATTTGAATTTATTTAAAAAATATCTAGGAATTTTAAGAATGAAAAGTTTGTGGAGTGATCGCGAAGCTGCTGAGTATAAAACCGACTTAGGCTTAAGGGTATATACATCAAGGTTATTGGGGCGCGATCCGTCGCTTGTTCTACATGGTGGGGGCAATACTTCCGTCAAAATCTGTGAAAAGAATATTGTTGGTGAAGAAGAAGAGATTCTGTATGTTAAAGGAAGTGGTTGGGATTTAGAAACGATCGCAGAGGCAGGTTTTGCGCCTGTACGGATGGCGCATTTATTGAAATTAGCCAAGTTACAAGTTCTCTCCGATTCGCAGATGGTGAATGAACTGAAGACGCAAATGACTAAGGCGAGTGCGCCTGCGCCATCGGTAGAAACAATTCTCCATGCGAGTTTGCCTTACAAATTTGTCGATCATACCCATGCCGATGCGGTTATTTCCGTGACCAATACCGCGAATGGATGGGAACGCATTCAAGAGATCTATGGCGATGATGTGGTGATCATTCCCTATGTGATGCCAGGGTTTGACCTAGCGCGAGTCTGTGCCGAGAAGTTTGCAGCGGAGAAAAGCGATCGCACGATTGGCATGGTGTTAATGAATCACGGTATTTTCTCCTTTGGGGAAACCGCACAGGAATCCTATGAGCGGATGATTGCACTAGTCGATCGCGCAGAGGCTTATCTAAACAAACATCAGGCTTGGGAGATCTCACCACCAGCTTCTCTAATTAGAGAAAGAGAGGCAAGATTAGAAATCGCCAAACTACGTTCTGAAGTTTCACAAATTGCAGGATTTCCCGTAGTTCTTAGTTCCCATACCGACGAGAAAAGCTTAGCCTTTGCTCAAAGGGAAGATGTAAATATTATTTCCCAAAAGGGTTGTGCGACTCCCGATCATGTGATTCGCACGAAGCGCTTGCCCCTAGTTGGCAGAGATGTCAGAGCCTATGCCGAATCCTATCGGACTTATTTTGCCGAAGAAGCTCCTAAATCAGCCCAACCAGTAACGATTCTCGATCCTGCGCCTCGCGTAATCCTCGATCGCCAGCTAGGACTAGTCACTATTGGTAAATCTGCAAAGGAGGCAAAGATCGTCGCGGATATCTATGAGCATACAATGGAAATTATCCAGCGATCTCAACTTTTGGGAGGCTATCAAGCATTACCTGCTAGCGATATCTTTGCTGTGGAATATTGGGAATTGGAACAGGCAAAACTGAAAAAAAGCGGTTCTTCTCCCGCTTTTACAGGTGAAATTGCTTTAGTCACAGGTGCGGCTTCAGGAATTGGTAAAGCTTGCGTAGACTCATTATTAAAGCGTGGCGCGGCAGTTGTGGGATTGGATATTAATCCCGCTATTGAGAAGCTTTATGATCGCCCCGATTTTGTGGGTGTCACCTGTGATGTCAGTGATGAAAATGCGATCGCTACTTCCCTTGATAAAGCCGTCAAAGCCTTTGGTGGCCTAGATATTCTTATTCTTAATGCAGGGATTTTCCCGTCAGGATGTCGCATCGAAAATCTCGATACTGCCACATGGCAAAAGGTGATGCGTATTAATCTCGATGCAAATCTAGTCCTGATGCGTGAAGCCTATCCATTGCTGAAACTTGCGCCCAATGGGGGTCGCGTTGTCGCGATCGGTTCTAAAAATGTCCCTGCTCCTGGTCCTGCGGCGGCAGCATATTCAGCATCCAAGGCGGCGCTCACCCAACTAATGCGGGTAGCGGCTCTTGAATGGAGTAGCGATCGCATTCGCATCAACACTTTACATCCCAATGCGGTATTTGATACGGGTATCTGGACAGAGGAGGTATTAACTTCTCGTGCTAATCATTATGGATTAACGATTGAGGAATATAAAACGAATAATCTGCTTAAAGTAGAAGTTACCAGTCGTCATGTTGCCGAACTTGCCGCAGAGATGTGTGGGGCTTTGTTTGCTTGCACAACGGCGGCTCAAGTTCCCATTGATGGCGGTAATGATCGCGTGATCTAATACCAAAAAGAGAAAGGCGGCGCGAAGCGCTGCCTTTCTCTTTTTGGTATTAAGTAACTTTTAAGGATTTAATGTGGAAAGGACATTTGTACCTGTGACCGTGACAGTTTGTGTTTCGAGATTAGCTACAGCGCGATCGCCGCTGACATTGAGATTTTTGTCGGGTTGTTTATAGACGATATTGCCCTCGGCTGTAATCGTTTTTGTGGGAATTAGCCATTCCACTTTGTCGGCATTAACGACACCTTGAGTAGAACTAAAACTTGCTGATACTTGACCCGTGAGATTAATCTGTTCCTTGTCGATTTGAGCTTCTCCCTTTTGAGCCTTGACAACAATGCCCCGACCTTTACTGGTTCCAGTAAAGGCTACTGGTAGAGTTACCAACTTTTTCTCAAGATTCCAAATGGCTTGTGCTGCCTCAATATCAACATCTAGGTTTGGATCTTTAGCTTTGATTTCACCTGTGAAAGTAACTTCCTTTTTCTGAATATCCCAATTGCCTTTATTGGCAGTTAGTTGCAATTTATCTTTGATTTGAATTACAGAAATTGGAACATCCGTAAACACGCGATCGCTCTTGGCATCCCAAGTGACTTTCTCACTTTTCATTTCTAATGGTGGCTCCACCGCAGTCACAACTACTTGTTTTTCTAGGCTGTACACATTAGTACTGGGTTTAGCCGTTAATTCTTTGCCTGTCATGGTCAGCTTGTCCTCAGGCTTATCAATCTGAATTTTGCCTGTGGCTTTGAGCAGATCTTCTTCCGATTTCCAGACCATGCGATCAGCTTTCATATTGATCTTTTCTTGGACAGCGATCGCCTTAATATTGCCATCTAGCGAAATTTCTTTGCTAATTTGATCGATAGTTCCTTTATCGCCAGTGGTTTCCATGAGTAGTTCCCCATCGCGATAAAATTTCCCTTCTACATCTTCCACATCGGCAATTTTGCGATCTTCCCGATAGTTAGCGCGTTTGGCTTGAATTTCCCAAAGCAGTTTGCCATTTGCGTCAAATTCGGTGAGAGTAATGTTTTGAAGACTAGAGCCAGCAGTTTGGGCAGTTTTATTGAGGCTAGAAATTTCGGGGCGCAAAAATATAAACCATCCCAGACCAAACATCAGCACCGTTAACACAAAGATAGTGATAAACAGGCGCAAATTACGACGACTAAATATTTGTTGCATGATGCTTCTTGATAAAGTTAGGTGATTTGCGCCGTGCTTTGCACAGTGAAAATTATAGTCAAAAACCCATTTTTTTGTGAGTCTGACAAAGCATCTCTCACAAAAAAATACTTCTTGAGCTTTATTATTGCTTCATGGCGATCATTTCTGCCATATCTTCAGGTGAGATCGCCATAAGATCATTCTGATGATGAGCCAATTTGGCGATCGCCTCATCTAAACAATCAAAGCCATCTTGCACTGACTCAATCCGACAGAGGCGATCGCGCAGAGCCGCTGCTCCCACAAAACCCTTGGCATACCAAGTCATATGCTTACGGGATTGACGAATACCACGGATACCTTTGTAATCCCACAGCCCTTGTAAATGCTCTTTGGCAACTTCTAAGCATTGAATAGGTGATGGTTTGGGTAAATATTCACCCGTTTTTAAAAAATGATCAACCTCGCCCACTAAAAACGGATAGCCCAGAGTCCCGCGTGAACACATCACCCCATCCGCACTAGTTTGCTCTAAACAAGCGATCGCCGCTTCTACCGAAAAAATGTCCCCATTAGCAATCACAGGGATCGTCAGCACCTCTTTAACTTTACGAATCCATTCCCACTTCGCATTACCTGTATAACCTTGCGATCGCGTTCTGGCATGGACGGTGATCATCTTTGCCCCCGCATCCTCCATGCGCTTAGCAAAGTCCAAAATCGTAATTTCGGCATCGTCCCAACCGATCCGCGTTTTCACGGTCACAGGGATATCCACAGCCTCAACCACCGATCGCACTATTTGCTCGGCAAGCTCTGGCTGTCGTAACAGAGATGAGCCACCACCTTTTTTGGTGATTTTATTAACAGGACAGCCCATATTAATATCTACGGTGTCAGCACCCTCAGCAACTGCCTTTTGCGCCGCCTCTGCTAAAAAATCGGGACGACAATCAAAAAGCTGGATACTAATCGGTGTTTCATGGCGATCGATCTCCATCAACTTGGGTAAAGCCTTCATGTGATGCAAATCCGTAGCGCTGATCATCTCGGTGTAAAGCATCGAATCAGGAGCATAGCGCCGCACTAACCGCCGAAATACCAAGTCCGTCACCCCCGACAATGGCGACTGCAACACTCGACTTTGGAGGATGACATTGCCAATAGTTAAAGGTTCAGTGAATTTTTGCGGTAATTTTGATAGACCAGAAATCATGTCAGCAAAGTTTGCCCTAAATTTTGCTTTCTTGGGCGCTATATACAAAGGTATAGTAGTTTTAATATTTTTTGTGACTCTTCGGTTGCGAGCGATCGTACTTAGGGCTTTGCCATAAAATAAAGAACCAATTTTTGATGGTGCGGCGAAGCCGCGTCATCAAAAATCGGGTTCTTTATTAGATGGCATGACCCTCACGTTAATAAAAAGCCCATTGATTAAATAAAATTAAGGAGAAAAAATTTGTCTAAAAAACATCCAGTTATTGCGGTAACAGGTTCATCAGGTGCTGGTACTAGTACCGTTAAGCGAGCTTTTGAGCATATTTTTCGTTTAGAAAATATCAAGGCGGCAGTTATTGAAGGTGATAGCTACCACAAATTCAATCGCTTAGAAATGCGCGAAGCCATGAAACAAGCTGCGGCTGAAGGTCGTAGTCTCAGCCATTTTGGTTTGAATGCCAATTTGCTAGATAAGCTCGAAGCTCTGTTTCAGGAATATGGTGAAACTGGTGGTGGTCAAAGACGTTACTATCTGCACAGCACCGAAGAAGCCGAGTATCACAATGGACGCTTAGGTACAAACAATCAACCAGGTGAATTCACTCCTTGGGAAAGCATCGAAGCTGAAACCGATGTACTTTTTTATGAAGGTTTACACGGTGGTGTCGTTGCTGAAGATATTAACCTTGCCCAGTATGTTGACCTATTGGTGGGCGTAGTTCCGATTGTGAACTTGGAATGGATTCAAAAGATCCACCGTGATAATGCTGAACGTGGCTATAGTGCTGAAGCGATCGTTGATACAATTTTGCGTCGGATGCCTGACTATGTAAATTATATCGCGCCTCAGTTCTCTAATACTCACATTAACTTCCAGCGCGTTCCTACCGTTGATACTTCCAATCCTTTCATTACTCGCGACATTCCTACTCTCGATGAAAGCTTTGTAATTATTCACACCAATCGTGTCTTCAGAGAGAAGTTCAAAATCGACTTCCGTTATTTGCTAGACATGATCCATGATTCCTTCATGTCTCGTCATACCACTTTGGTTGTCCCTGGTGGCAAGATGGGCTTTGCGATGGAGTTGATTCTCCAACCATTGATCGATTCTCTTGTAGTTGAATCAAATAAACTAAAGGGCTAAAAAAAGGGCGCTAAGCGCCCTTTTTTTGTGCGTATTTTAGCGATCGCGCCAAGCCTGTTCTACAAATTGTAAAAACTCTGCTTGAAATCTCTCAGTTGAGAAGCGCATCGCATTTTCGTGACAGGTTGTAGGTAATATGCGATCGCTATTCTGCTCAAATTCAAGCACTGCCGCACGGATACTCGCCACCGTCTGCTCTGCAAAAAATACACCCGTGGGGCGATCGCAATCTAAGCCACGCACAGATTCACATACACCACCACGTCCATAGGCTATCACTGGTGTACCGCAGGCTTGTGCCTCTACAGGTGTAATCCCAAAATCCTCCTCAGCCGCAAATACAAAGGCTCTCGCCTTTTGCATATATTCGCGCAAAGCCTCTGGTTCTAGATGACCAAGAAATTTGATGTTACTGCTTGCCTTGGCACGAATTTTTGCCATTTGTTCTCCATCACCAATGACGATTAAGGAGCGATCGCCCATCTGTGAAAAAGCTTCCACAATCAGATCAATGCGTTTATAGGGAACTAATCGGGAAGCAGTGAGATAGAATTCCTGCTTTTGTTCGCACAGTGTGTAATTTTGCAGATCTACGGGTGGATAGATTACTGTCGCCGATCGCCGATAGACTTTATGAATCCGACGGGCAATAAATTCAGAATTAGCCACAAATAGATCGACTCCGTTGGCTGTGCGTGTATCCCAAATCCTAATTTGATGCAAGATCCATCGCGCGATCCAGCTTTTAATCCCCCGTTCTAAGTTTGATTCTTTAAGATATTGATGTTGCAAGTCCCAAGCGTAACGGATGGGGGAATGCACATAGGAAATATGTAATTGATGTGGTGCAGTCAGAACTCCTTTGGCGACAGCATGGGAACTAGAGATAATTAAGTCATATGCTGATAGATCAAGTTGCTCGATCGCTAAGGGCATGAGTGGCAAATATTGGCGAAACTTAGCTTTAGCAAAGGGTAATCTTTGAATAAAAGTAGTCTTAACAGGCTTATTTTGAATAAATTCCCGTTGCGAATCATTGAGAAAATCTACGACTGCAAACAGATCAGCATGGGGAAATAAATTTAAAATTTGTTCAACCACGCGCTCCGATCCTGCATAGGTCACAAACCATTCATGAACGATCGCAATCTTGAGATTTTCTAAGTTTGGCATAATCAATTTCTAAGGTAGGGTGGGCAATGCCCACTTTATTAATTTTTGGTGTGGGTGTTCCTACCAGAGAAGAATTAGCGTTGCGGCGCTTCGCGCCGCAACGCTAATTCTTCTCTGGGAAGGGAGTAACCTACTCAGTGTTAATAATTATGGTTAAAATAGCAACGTTGAACGGGTCTACCTTATGAAGTTTCACAGATTATCTTCAGCATTGGCATCTGCTGGTCTAGCGATCGCTAGTATCACAGGGTTTTCCGTTGTGACATTTTCTTCGCCAATGACTGAGGCGGCGATCGCTCAAGAAGCTGCACCGACTGTAACGACATCATCAAGTGCCAACGAGATCGCCCTAGCCAAGCACCTACGCAAAATTGGCGCAAAGCTGTACACTGCCTATTGGTGTCCCCATTGCCATAGTCAAAAACAACGCTTCGGCAAAGAGGCTGTCAAACAACTAGAGGTGGTTGAATGCGATCGGGGTGGTGTCAATCCTCAACCTCAACTTTGCCGCGATAAAAGGGTTCGGTTTTATCCTACATGGGAAATCAATGGCAAACTCTATCCCGGAAATCACTCCCTAGAAAGCATTGCCAATTTTTCAAAGTATCGTGGCAATCTATAGTATTTTCCCAATGCTTGTAAGCTCATTGAAAAATACAAGGATCTTGCAAGATATGTCTTTACATGCATTAATTGAGTCCAATGCATTAAATCGCTAAATTTGCAACTAGTAGTTGCGGGAAACTTGCTAGTGTAGTTACCGTCCTACTAAAAAATAGTAATTTTCCGCATAAACATTGTATATAGGTTAAGAGGGTATTTAAATAAGCCCTTAATTTTGATGATTAATTGCTTATTGATCTTCCCGTTATTTTGATTACCGCGAACCTTGCAGGCTAATATGTCTACCCTTGTTATTGTCGAATCGCCCACTAAAGCCCGCACCATTCGCAACTTTTTGCCTGCTGGATATCGAGTAGAGGCATCTATGGGGCATGTGCGCGATTTGCCACAATCAGCTAGTGATATTCCTGCCGACCTAAAGGGTACGGAATGGGCTAAGCTCGGCGTGAATGTTGATGCTGACTTTGAGCCACTCTACATCGTGCCAGACGATAAGAAAAAGATCGTCCGCGAACTCAAGTCAGCATTAAAAGGTGTCAAGGAATTGATCCTAGCGACTGACGAAGACCGTGAAGGGGAAAGTATTTCTTGGCATTTATTGCAAATCTTGCAGCCCAAAGTACCAATTAAGCGCATGGTTTTCCATGAGATTACCTCTGAGGCAATTAAGGGCGCATTAAAAAATTGCCGCCAGATTGACGATCGCCTTGTCCATGCCCAAGAAACGCGCCGCATTCTTGATCGCCTTGTGGGTTACACCCTCTCACCTTTGCTATGGAAAAAAATCGCATGGGGTTTGTCGGCTGGTCGAGTGCAGTCTGTCGCTGTGCGGTTAATCGTCAATCGTGAACGTGAACGCCGCGCTTTTAAATCAGGTAGCTATTGGGATTTGAAAGCAAATCTATATGCGCCGAAACAGGAATTTCCTGTGCAGTTAGTCTCGGTCGGCGGCACAAATGTAGCTACGGGTAAAGACTTTGACGAATCGACGGGCAAAATTGCCAGAGGTCGCAAGGTTTTATTGTTGGATGAAGCGGCGGCGATCGCTTTGCAACAGCGTTTGAATGGCAAAGTCTGGTCAGTAAGCAATCTTGATGAACGCCCCACTACGCGCAAGCCTTCACCACCTTTCACCACCTCGACGTTACAACAAGAAGCCAACCGTAAATTGCGCCTATCAGCAAGGGACTCCATGCGGGTAGCCCAAGCCCTGTATGAGCAAGGCTTTATTACCTATATGCGTACTGACTCGGTGCATTTGTCACAACAGGCGATCGCCGCCGCACGGACATGTGTGACCACGATGTACGGCAGTAACTTCCTTAGCAAAGAGCCGCGCCAGTATGTGACCAAATCCAAAGGCGCACAGGAAGCCCACGAAGCAATCCGCCCCGCAGGTGAAACTTTTCGTACTCCTCAAGAAACGGGTCTATCAGGAAGGGAGTTAGCGCTCTATGACCTAATTTGGAAGCGCACTGTTGCCTCACAAATGGCGGATGCTCAGCTAACCATGCTCAGTGTGCAGCTAACCGTTGAAGACGCAATTTTCCGAGCTTCAGGCAAACGTATTGATTTCGCAGGATTTTTCCGCGCCTACGTCGAAGGCTCCGATGATCCCGATGCCGCCCTTGAAGAAAAAGAGGTAATGTTGCCGCCGCTAAAAATTGGCGATCATCCTGTTTGCCGTGAGTTAAATACAGTCGGACATGAAACTCAGCCTCCCGCCCGCTATACCGAAGCTGCTCTCGTGAAAATGCTCGAAAGTGAAGGCATCGGTCGTCCTAGTACCTACGCCAGCATTATCGGCACGATCTGCGATCGCGGCTATGTGCAACTCGTTAATAATGCGTTGATTCCCACCTTCACGGCTTTTGCTGTTACCAGTTTATTAGAGGAACATTTCCCCAACTTAGTCGATCCTAGTTTCACGTCTAAAATGGAGCAAACCCTCGATGATATTTCTACAGGTAGTGTAGAGTGGCTACCCTATCTCAAGAAATTTTATTCGGGTGAACAAGGTTTGAGCGGACAGGTAAAGTCTCGCGATAGTCTCATTGATGGCGAAGCAGCGCGGACAGTTAGACTTGAAGGCTTAGATGATGATGTTAAGGTCAAAATCGGTAAATTTGGTGCTTATATTCAAGTTGGAGAAGGCGATCGCACGGTTAATTCTTCCATTCCGCAGAACCTCACTCCTTCTGATTTAGTGCCTGAAAAGATTGAACTTCTTCTTAAACAGAAACTGGAAGGGCCTGACCAAGTTGGTATTCATCCAGAACTGAATGAGCCAATCTTCATGATGATGGGGCAGTACGGTCCCTATGTGCAGCTAGGTCAAGCGACGGAAGCTGTTCCTAAACCTAAACGCGCTTCATTGCCGAAGGGAATGCAACCAGAAAATGTCACTGTTGATATTGCTGTCAAGTTATTGGCTTTGCCACGCACATTAGGCGCACATCCTGATACTGGTAATCGGGTGTTTGTGAATACGGGACGGTTTGGTCCCTATGTTTGTCATACCAAAGGTAATGGCGACAAGGACGACAACCGATCGCTAAAATCGACGGATGATCCCTACAGCATCACCTTTGAACGCGCCTTAGAACTACTAGCGCAACCCAAAACTCTGCGAGGAGCATCGGCGGCGAAAGTATTGAAATCGCTTGGCAAACATCCCAGTGATGATGAAGCGATCGAGATTCTTGATGGTAAGTATGGTGCATACGTGAAGCATGGCAAAGTCAATGTATCTCTAACTAAGGAGCAGACCGTAGAAGGGCTGACCTTAGAAGAGGCGCTATCGATGTTGGCAAGTAAGTCTGGTAAAAGCACTAGTAAGCGCACTAAGTCCTCGTCTAGCGAAACTAAGAAGACTACTACAAAAAAGACTACTACCAAGTCCACCGCAACTAAAGCTACAACAACTAAGACTGCCGCTAAAACTACTAAAAAAGCCGCAACTACCAAAAAGGCTGCTGCTACTAAATAAAAGAAAAGCGGCGCGATGCGCCGCTTTTCTTTTATTTATGAGGGGCGGCGCATTGCGCCGCCTCTCATGTCTTAGACAAGTCTGACTAACTTCGCACTCAAGTCCCACATGCGTTCAGCTCTAGCATCATCACGGGCTTGGGGAGAGACAGTCTGCACAAAAGATTTACCATCCTTTTTCTGACGATTACCCCAACTCCAGTAGGCTCCCGATTGCTTGTATTCAGGATCAGCGAGGACAGCAGCAACTCTCTCTCCTGATAGCTCCTGAGTGACATATCCCTTGGTGATGTTCTTTTGGAATAGTGGGAATAGCTTCTGAAAGAGAGGGTAGTGATTACGGAAGAGAGGCGTGTCAGCGACACAACCAGGGTAAAGAGAAGTAAAGGTGATCCCAGTGGACTCATGGTAGCGGCGGTGCAGTTCGCGCATGGTCAAGATGTTACAAACTTTGCTCTCTTTGTAGGCGCGAACTGGTTCAAACTTTTTGCCATTTGCCATCGAGATCGGTGGCTTGAAGCCTTTCTCAAAACCTTCAAGATTACCGAGATCAGGCTGTGGAGGAATCTTGCCACCCAGTTCGTCAGGGTTATGGGTAACGGTTCCCAAAATGACCATACGGCGATCGGGATGGGTGGACTTTTTCATGTCCTCTAGTAGGAGATTGCAGAGAAGGAAGTGACTGAGGTGATTGGTGGTCATTGTCAACTCAAAGCCTTCAGGCGATCGCAAGGGTTCTTTGAGTAAAGGCATATAGATCGCAGCATTGCACAACAGAGCATCAAGGGGCTTGCCTGTTGCTCGGAATTTAGCCACAAATTCGCGCACACTGACTAAGGAACCAAGATCTACTTGGATGATTGTGTAGCTATCTTTAGGAATACCGACAGATTCGGCAGCTTTTTCAGTTTTGGGGATATTGCGGCAAGCCATAACGATATGCCAGCCTTTATCTGCCATTGCTTTGGCTGACCATAAACCAACACCCGAAGATGCGCCTGTGATAATGACTGTAGGCTTGTGATATTGTGACATTTTTAAGAATTAATCTATAGACTTTGACTAGAATTTTACAGCGATTTGGGATTACGCGACAAATGAGGGGCAAAGCTTTATGCTGAGAGTCTTTGTGGAATATTAATTAACCTCAGTTTGGGTTAATTTCAAACTGGCTCCTAGAAGTTGTTCGCGGCGCGAACTCTTTCTAGGAGTCAAAACAGTAAAAGCTTTGCTTCGCGGGGCTTTCACTGTTTTGACTTTTAAAATTTTGTAGCTTATCCCCACCTCAAGTTAATGCAGAATTTTAATGGTTGTACCGCGTTGTAGTAAGGGATAAATTTCATCAACATCCTTATTTTTTAAAGATACACAGCCCAAAGTCCAATTGATTTTGCGATCAATGATCCAATCTTTGCCTTTTTCAACACCATGAATGCCAATTTCGCCACCAATGCCATCCTTTACTGTTACTTCACCTCTAATCTTTGCCTGTGAAAATTTGCGCCAAGAATCTTGAGTGGGATAGTCCAACAATATAAATTTTGACCATTCCGAATGGTAATAAAGCTCTTTTACATGAAATAGCCCCTCTGGGGTGCGCTTATCTCCTTCGCGTAATTTGTCATCCTTGGGATTAGCACCTAAAACGATCGCATAAGCCTTAACAGGCTTGTTTTGATAATAAACCGTCAGCTTGTATTTAGACTTTTCCACAACGATCGCGATCGCCTTTTTATCGAGCTTTTTGAGATTAATTAAATCCGCAATCGCCTTATCTTGGTTAAGTAACTTATCGGCGGCTCTCGCGGCACAGTCGGAAAAGCATGGCAAATGGTTAGCAAGATTAGGATTAGCGATCGCATAAATTCCTAATGAACTCGCAATTAAAGTCAAATAAATAAAAAATTTTAGCGATTTTAGCGATCGGCGATTATCTGTTTTTTGTGGCGACATATTGACTCCAGAATTTTAAGTAAAAAAAATTGCGAAGTCATTTTTTTACTATTTAGTTTTGGCAAATGCTTTTTGCGTTGTCTGGTTACACCATTTTAAAAACTCTGGAGTAATGATCCCTTTAGGATAAAAAATTGTTCCAACTACAATCAAAAAGCCAAAAATAATTAAGCGACCATCCTTAAGAAACTGCCCCAACCATAGAGGCATACCATTAACACTCGACAGCCCCCGCAGTACTTCAGGCAGAGCCGTTAGTAAAATCCCACCTACTACTGGGCCCCAAAATGTACGCGAACCACCGATTAAGACAAAAGCCAAGAAGATAATACTGGCATCAAAGGTTCCCTGACGAGCATTCCATGTATTCAAAAAATGAGCGCTTACTGCTCCCACCATACCTGCCAAAATCGCCGCTAAGACAAAGGCTAACACCTTGTAATAAGTTGGATTAATTCCCATCGAATCGGCAGCTAACTCATCTTCCCGAATGGCAATCAGCGCCCGCCCCACCCGAATCTTTTCGAGACGATACATAAAGCCCATGCTCAAGCCCAATAGCGGCAAAGCAATCCAAAGATATTCTAAAGGTGACTGAAACGGCTGCGGAATGCCAAAAATACCGACTGCACCGCCTGTAATATCGAGATTAAGCGCAACCACTCGCAAAATCTCTACAAAGGCAATAGTCGCGATCGCCAAATAAATTCCCCGTAACCTCAATACAGGAATTCCTAAAATTACTGCCAATAAACCTGATATCACACACCCCGCTAACATTTCCAGCAATACCCACCAGACTGGTACAGATCCCGTCGTTGTCGTTAAAATCTTGGTAGAGGCGATCGCGGCAATATATCCACCTAAAGCATAAAATCCTGGGGTTGCCAAGGACAACTGTCCTGCCATTAACGGCAAATAAACGGAAATCCCTAGAATTGCCCCAAAAACTGCTGAGACAATCAAGAAGCCATAGGTATTAAAAAATTCAGCCATCATTTAGACTTTGATTACTTTTTTTGATTGTTTTTGAAGGTGAGAGCTTGGCTCAACTCTTAAAAAATAACCTCCCATCGCACTAATTAGCTATCATTAGTCAATAAGTAACAGTATCTTAAGAGATTATTAAGATTGTCTGTAAACATAATCACAAATCAAATAGCAATGATCGCGCGATCGTCGCTTAAAACATTAACCCTTAACGTAGATCTTCAATACAAGATTTTTACGCACACCTTTTCACTATCAAATTCTAGAGAGTACAAACAGTGGACATTCAAATTGGGCGCGGTAAAACTGCACGCAGAGCCTATGGCATCGACGAAATTGCATTAGTACCAGGAGGAAAAACCCTCGATCCCAACGTTGCCGATACATTTTGGGAAGTTGGGGGAATTCGTCGCGAAATTCCGATCATTGCCAGTGCAATGGATGGGGTTGTCGATGTGGATATGGCAGTTAAACTTTCAGATTTAGGTGCATTGGGTGTAATCAACCTTGACGGTATCCAAACCCGCTATGACGATCCCACACCCATCTTAGAAAAAATTGCCTCTGTGGGAGTCACTGAGTTTGTCTCGCTGATGCAAGAACTCTATGCCGAACCTGTAAAGCCTGAACTAATTCAAAAACGCATCCGAGAAATCAAAGAAAAGGGTGGCATTGCTTGCGCTAGCAGCATTCCTGTAAATGCCTTTAAATATGGTGCGATCGCCGCCGAAGCTGGTTGTGACCTTTTCTTTTTGCAGTCCACAGTAGTCTCCACCACTCACATCGCCGCCGAAGGTTTAGTTGCCCTAGATCTTGCTAAATTCTGCCAAGAAATGCCGATTCCTGTCCTCATGGGTAACTGCGTTACTTACGATGTCACTCTCGAACTCTTAAGAGCAGGAGCTGCAGGTGTTCTTGTCGGTATTGGACCTGGAGCCGCCTGTACCTCCAGAGGTGTTCTTGGTGTGGGCATTCCTCAAGCCACAGCCGTTGCTGACTGTGCCGCAGCCCGTGAAGACTTTTTTAAAGAAACTGGTAAATATGTGCCAATCATTGCCGATGGTGGCTTGATTACAGGTGGTGACATCTGTAAATCGATCGCCTGTGGCGCTGACGCGGTAATGATCGGCTCACCCTTTGCTAGAGCCAAAGAAGCCCCTGGACGTGGCTTTCACTGGGGAATGGCAACACCTAGCCCAGTCCTACCTCGCGGAACCAGAATTCGCGTTGGCACAACAGGTTCCCTAGAGCAAATTTTGCGGGGCCCTGCGGGACTGGATGACGGTACTCACAACCTTTTGGGCGCTCTCAAAACCAGCATGGGAACACTGGGCGCAGCCACAATTCGAGAAATGCAACAGGTTGAAGTAGTTATTGCACCTTCACTCTTAACCGAGGGCAAAGTTTACCAAAAAGCACAACAGCTTGGCATGGGTAAATAAAAAATAATAAAAGGCTCGCTTTGCGAGCCTTTTATTATTTAGCAAATTACTATACTTTAGGTATTATCAAAAAACCTATATGCCAAAAATCTTGCTGGTAGAAGATAATGAAATGAATCGCGATATGCTATCGCGAAGATTAATGCGTCGGGGGTTTGAAGTTATCGTTGCTACTGATGGCGAATTGGGGGTCAAGATTGCCGAAACACAACTCCCAGATCTGATCGTGATGGATATGAGTCTCCCAGTTCTAGATGGATGGGAAGCGACAAAACGCTTAAAGCAAATAACAGCAACTCAAAATATTCCGATTATTGGTTGTTCAGCCCATGCGATGGTCGGCGATCGCGAAAGAGGGCTTGAAGCAGGTTGTGATGATTACGATACTAAGCCGATTGAATTTGCGCGGTTATTGGGGAAAATTGAAAATTTGTTGAAAATATATGCCAGAACCTAATGAATCTAATTTATTAATTGTTGACGATGATCAAATGAATCGCGAAATTCTTTGTCGTCATTTAAAGAATTTAGGATATACAAATATAACTTTGGCGGAAAGTGGTCAAATCGGGCTGGAGATCGTTGCTTCACAACCGATCGATTTGATCTTGCTAGATATGATGATGCCAGTAATGAATGGGTTAGAAATGCTGACCTATCTTAAAGATAATTACCAATGGCGCATAATTCCCGTAATTATTATTTCTGCATTAGATGAAAAAGAAATGATGTTAGCTTGTATTCAAAAGGGAGCCGAAGATTATTTAATTAAGCCCTATGATCGAGTTCTCCTCAAAGCCAGAGTAAGTGCTTGTTTGGAGAAGAAAATACTCCATGATCGCGAAGTCTTAAATAATCAGAAAC
This sequence comes from Pseudanabaena sp. SR411, assembly GCF_002251945.1. GTDB lineage: Bacteria > Cyanobacteriota > Cyanobacteriia > Pseudanabaenales > Pseudanabaenaceae > Pseudanabaena. The sequence goes on along the minus strand of NZ_NDHW01000196.1, from coordinate 8,149 downwards.
TAGAAGCTGCTTATAAGGAACTAGCAATTGCTTATCACCAACTAGAAGTTGTTAAGAATGAGTTAGAAGCCTTGTCCCATCGTGATGGATTGACTGGCATTGCCAACCGTCGCTACTTTGATACAGTTCTAGAAAGAGAATGGAATGCAGCGCATAGAGAAAAGAAATGTCTCTCACTCATATTATTTGATATAGACTACTTTAAGAAATATAATGATACCTATGGGCATCTGGCGGGAGATGACTGTCTATGTCAGGTGGCGATCGCTGCTTCACAGGCGATCAAGCGCCCAAGAGACACCTTAGCAAGGTATGGAGGTGAAGAGTTTGCGGTAATTTTGCCTGATACGGCTGCGACGGGAGCAGAGTTTTGTGCAAATCAAATTCGTTTTGCTATTGAAAATCTTCATATAAGACATAGCTCTTCTCAAATAAATTCCTATGTTACGGCTAGTTTAGGAATTACGACTATTAGCCCTCACACCCAAATTTCCACATCTCAACAATTAATTAAGGAAGCCGATTTAGCACTTTATCAGGCAAAGCGCGAGGGCAGAAATCGCGTTAAAGTATGGACAACAAACGGATAATCAAAAACGGGTGGTAAAAATGGGAATTCAAAGTTTTCAAGTATTGATCGTCGATGATAACGAAATAAATCGCGATATGCTTGCCCGACGCTTGCATAGAAGAGATTTCAATTTATCAATGGCTGCTAATGGACGCGAAGCTTTAGCAATGATTCAGGCTAATCTCTATGATTTGATTTTACTGGACATCATGATGCCTGAAATTGATGGATATGCAGTTCTCAAATACTTGAAAAAGGACTCACGCTTGCGCGATATTCCTGTAATCATGATTTCAGCAATCGAAGAAATGGATAGCGTCATGAAATGTATGGAAATTGGTGCGGATGACTATCTCACCAAGCCATTTGATCCTGAGATGTTGAAAGCAGCTATTAATCGATGTCTGCCTAATGAGGGACAACCTTTAAATGCGCCAACAATTCCCAACCGTCAAGTTTCTGGATTATCTAGTCCCAGTTTTGGTGATCCCAGTACCCAAATATCAGAGTTTAAATTACCAGAAGATACAACCCGTGGCACATCAACTAATTCAATAAGCCTTGATGATGTTGTCCATCGCATTATGCAGACAGGTATGATTAGTCGTAAAGGCTATTTATATTTTAGTAAAGCAATTTTTAATTCTTTATTTGAGAATGCGGGCTTAACCGATCAAGAAGTTTACCAAATTCACTCTGTATTTGAGGCCATTCAATCAGGAAGAATTAAGGTGGTTGATTCCAATCTTCCTAGCAAACTTTAATACCCAAAATCAAAAGAGAGTTGCGGTGCAAAGCGCCGCCGCTCTCTTTTGATTTTGGGATATATAGCAAAGCAAACCCAGAAAAGAGTTGCGGCGCTTTGCACCGCAACTCTTTTCTGGGTTTACAGCGCTTTGCGATGTAGGATTAGCTTGTTTCACGATCAAGCACCTGCTCAACTTGTTCATAAATTGCTTGAGCCTCTGCGGCAGTATTGCCGATACTTGTCAGTCCTAATTTGCCAAATTCTGACAAACAACTCATGAGATGAAATACAGTTCCTGTTTCCGTACTACTATCAAAATGTAAGCGATGATAGGCAATAATATCCATTAGATCATGGGGTAGAAGCCTCTTGTATTGAGGCTTTTGCAGATTATCCGTCGCTACATAATATTTTTCTTGACCTTGCCGACTGTAAAATTTGCCATCTTCAATATGGAATTTACCATTAGTCAAAAATCGTAATGTCATAAAAGGGTGTGTCGTACCACCTTTGCGAAGGTTAATTTCGATCGCTTGTAGATCCCAAGTTCCATTGGGTTTCTTTACGGCAACAAAATCTACACCATAGCGTTCTAGCGCTCCTTTACTGGCAAGATTTTTGCCGATCGCTAAACCTATATCTTGAATCTGAAGACGATAAGCATCATCAGCAGGGAAACTACAACCCAGATAAACCTGTCCATCAGCCCCTCCCAAAATCTGATCATGGGTGGAGAGAATTTCGACTTCGCCTGTTGGTGCGATCCGACCTTGCACGCTTGGAGATCGCTTTTCTGCACCTTCGATATAGGCTTCGACAATTGCACCTAGTTCAGGAATACGTCGCGCATAATTTGACCATGTTTCGTGGTTAGACTGAAATCGCAGAGAAGCAAATCTTTCAAAAATTGCCGCACTGCGATCGGCAAGACTGGCTTTCTCAAATTGATTATATTCTCCTGCAATTTCATCCAAACATAAAATGGCATTTCCCTCCCCTGAAAACCCTTCATTGAGCTTGACCACCATGCGCTTTAGATGTGGCTGTCTTTGCCATAATTCCGCAGCCGCGATCGCCAAATCTTCTGATGTCCAAACGAGTTGACTACCATCAGGATGGGGAATTCCCGTTTCCGCAAATACTTGACGACTTCCGCTTTTAGTACCCAAATATAGCAAATCGGGATCGACAGCCCATAGAGGAATATCCAATTGAATTGATAACTCTCGCTCTAACTGAGTAGCATTAAAGCAAATCATATAGGCTTTGTGAATGCGTAATGATTGCCGAATTCGTTCAATCAAGCGTGGACGTTCTAAAATCTTTTGAGTGAGAGGCTTTTCCGCAGCATCGTAGGTTGTGAGCGTGACTAGGCGTTCTCTAGCATGGGAGAAGGGAATTCCTGGTAATAATTGCAAATAGTAATCAATGATAATTGGCGCTAAGGGTTGAGAAGTCAGGTAGACGAGACGATTGCGAGGATTGCGAAGACGGATTAGCGAAAAAAGTAAGCGCTCTTCATAATGATGACTACCTTCAACTTTTTTGAGTTCCGATGGATCAAGACTCAAAGATGGAACCACAAGAATGTCGTAATCACTATTATCAAATTGTTCGATGTTTTGCCAGCGATCGCGTAGTTGGATTTGCAAATCACGAAATCGTGCCATGGAGTTTTGTGAAGTTAAACTGACTCCTTGATTGTTCATGCTCTTTTGACCTCTAGGGATTGGTGCATACGGTAAAAGATTTGCTCAAGAATACCTGACAATATTGCTTTCGTACTAACATAGGAAAATGGTAGAGATTAGCTAGTTTAGCTTCCTCAAATCTCTCTAACTACAGCGCTTTGCGCTCAAACCTAAACAAGAAATTTTTTAAAAGTGTTGCTTTGCAACACTTTTAAAAAATTTCTTGTGGTTCGTTCGATCGTAAAGCGTTGTAAAACTGCAATCCACAAAAAGTAATAGAGATTAACGTGTCTGGGAATGTATCTATAGATTTAGCAGAGAAAGATTTGGCAGAAAATCTTGTTGCGTCGATCCAACGCACGCGCACCGCCGCGATCGCCTTAGCGAAATTGCCGACGGCTGCCAAAAATGCTGCTTTAGAAGCGATCGCTGTTGCCCTAGAGCAACAAACTGAAATGATTTTGGCAGCTAACCAAAAGGATATCGCTGCGGCAAGTGTAAACAAATTGCCCAGCGCCTTGATCGCCCGCCTTAAACTGGATGCTAATAAGCTGAAGGGCATGATTGCAGGTGTACGCGATGTAATTCGCCTTGAAGATCCCATTGGAGATCGCCAAATTCATCGTGAGCTAGATGCAGGTTTAGTATTAGAGCGTTTGTCTTGCCCATTGGGAGTAATCGGGGTCATTTTTGAAGCGCGTCCTGATGCTGTTACCCAAATTGCAGCGCTAGGCATTAAGTCAGGTAATGGTGTGATTCTCAAAGGTGGTAGTGAGGCTATACATTCCTGTGAAGTGATCGCTTTAGTTATGTACAAAGCGTTAGAAGAGCTATTTACAAAACAGGGTGGCGTATCGCCAAATGTGGTGCAACTATTGACCACCCGTGCCGAAACCTTAGCTATTTTAAAGATGGATAAACTGATCGATCTGATTATTCCTAGAGGTTCTAATCAGTTTGTGCGCTACATCCAAGACAATACTCATATCCCCGTCCTCGGTCATGCCGATGGAGTCTGCCATCTGTATGTAGATGAGTCGGCGGATTTGGAAAAAGCTGTAGCGATCGCTGTTGATAGCAAAACCCAATATCCTGCGGCTTGTAACGCGATCGAGACGATGTTGGTGCATAGCACGATCTCTTCTAAATTCTTGCCTTTAGCTTTAACTGCTTTGCAAAAGCATGGTGTAGAGCTACGTGGCTGCGATCGCACTCTTGAAATCATGACGATCAATCCTGCTGAAGAATCCGACTGGTCAACGGAATATTGTGATTTGATTTTGTCCATCAAAATTGTTGATTCTCTAGAAGAGGCGATCGCCCATATCACTACCTACGGCTCGAAACATACCGAAGCGATCGTCACCGAAAATCAAGCGATCGCCGATATATTTATGAGCGACATTGATGCTGCTGGGGTATTTCACAACTGTTCAACCAGATTTGCTGACGGTTTCCGCTATGGCTTTGGCGCAGAAGTGGGCATTAGCACCAGCAAAATGCCGCCTCGTGGCCCAGTGGGTTTGGAAGGACTAGTTACTTATAAATATCGCCTTGTGGGCGATGGTCATATTGTGGCTAACTACACAGGTATAAATGCTAAAGCCTTTACCCATCATGATTTATAACCTTACATAAGCAAGAAGGGCGGCGCTTCGCGCCGCCCTTCTTGCTTATGTTTGAAACTAAAGGAGATTACGTGAGTCTTGTAGAGTATGGTACAATCGCGCCCAATTTCATTTTTTGCTACCTTCAGCTCAAGCCTATGAGACTCCACACACACACAAACCTGCCTAGTTTTGCCATTGGACTAGTATCTCTCCTGAGCATTAGTGCCATTGTCAACTTTAGTGACAATGCCAACGCCCAATCTTTCCCGAATGATTCCTTACCAGTAGCTGTTCCCACCAATACTAGTAGCACGCAGTACCTCGTCTATTTACCGAATGTGGCAAATGTGCAACAGGCTAAGGTGTTAGCGCCCGACGCATTTGTCAGTCGATTAGACACTGGTGAGCAAGTGGTGCAACTAGGACGCTTCAATAACTTAAATCTTGCTCAACGACGTGCTGCTCAGTTTAGTCAATCGGGACTAAATCCCCAAATCAAAACTGTACAGAGTAAATTTGCAACTTTTCCCTCTGCTCCTGTGAGTTCGATACCTCCTATTCCCAATTCACCCATCTCATCCGCACCCATCCCTGTAGAATCAATTCCCACAATACGGGTGGATGAGCCATTACCTAATGTGCCTAATTCAGGATTTCCTAATAGTAATGCGATCGAAATTGTGCGATCGCCTCAACCACTGCCCCCACAAAATCAGTCATATCCAACTCAAAGTATTCCACCGATCACCGCTCAAAATTCGACCTCTGGCACACAATTACGCTATTTCGTGATTATTCCCACAGGCTTAGTATCGGAGTTGCAACGAGTCCAAGCGATCGCCCCTAATGCTCAATTACGCTCTTCCTATCGTGGTACTTATATCGAAGTGCAGGGCTATCCTGATCGTGGCAGCGCCGAGACTCTAAACCTAACTGTTCGTCGTCAAGGATTTGATAGTCGTGTTGTATTTTTCTAGCTTCAAGCAGCGCTCAGCGTTCAACCCCAAACCAAGAAATTTTTTGAAAGCGTTGCTTTGCGACGCTTTCAAAAAATTTCTTGGGGTTTGTTGCAGCAAGATTTGCGATAACAATGGGCTTAAGCCCATTGCCTTATAAATTCTTATGAGTAAGTGCGACCGCGCCAACTTTTGGGTTTGGTAAGTGCTGAAATCCAGATCCGCATTACGGCAAAGGGATCAGCTAGAGGGGACAGCCAAAACCAAAAGCCCACTTCGGTATAACTAGTACGAATGCCGAATACTAGTAAGCAGCGAATAAATATGAGAAAGGCATTGAGCCAGAACCAAATATTCATCAACAGCGATGGTACAGGTTGCCAAATTGACAGTGCTATTAGCAAAGGTATTGGTAAGCCTTGAACAGCAGTAAGTAAGAGGCAATCAGCAAAGGTTTGCGTCGGGGTTGAGGCATCCTTGAGATCAAGCGATCGCCCCCATTCGCGCCATGTTTCCGCCATTGATGTATACATTCGCACCTGCATCAATGCTGCCCCATCGAGAAAACCGACCTTTGCGCCACGTTGGGCGGCGGCTCTCGCAAGGGTAACATCATCGCAAAATGAAGACTTGGCAAGTTCATAGCCATTTAGTTCGACCAGCTTGGCACGTTTTGATAAAAAACATTGACCATTTGCCATCACCCGATCTTCAGTAAACTGGGTGCGATCGCCTGTTGCCCCAAATCGAAAAATCAGGGTGATTAATAAGGCAGGTTGCAACCATTGCTCACCTGCGGTTTTGAGAATAAACTTCGGCGATAGGGAAACAATATCAAAATTGTCCTCAGTGGCTTGCTGAACAAAACTAGCTACTAGTCCCTTTTGCGGCAATGTGTCAGCATCAATGCCCAGTAACCATTCGCTAGTTGGATCACTATTTAAAAAACCTGTATGTAAAGCCCAAGGACGACCCACCCAACCTTCGGGCAGAGGATCGTCGGTAATTAGTTTGAGGGGAATAGGAAACTCTTTTTGCAATTTCTGCACATATTCGGGTGTGCCATCCTGCGATCGGCTATCCACCACAATAATTTCTTTGGCAGCTTGATCACGTAAGCCTTCTAAACAAGTCGGTAAGCGATCGATCTCATTGAGTGTAGGGATGACTATCGAAACTTTAGGCGATTGCTTGGCTAATTCTTCGGTTGCTGGCTCAAGGGGAATTAATGGTGCTGTGCGATCGCGGGCTGTGCTAAGGCGTTTTAGTAGTACAAGTGTCGCGGGGACTTGTAAAAGCAAAAAAAATATCGGGAAACCTATCAAAAAAAGCGGATTATTCAACTTCGATGGAGATGCTTATATTCTAAAAACTTATCCTATCGTAAATTAACGTCAGTTCGACGAAAGCGAAAAATGGTAAGAATCGCTAAGCGATTCTTACCATTTTTCGCCATTTGCGTCGTGCTTCGCACGATGCAAATGGCTATATCGAACTCACGTTAAATTAAGCCGCGCATTCAAATGAACCCTAAGGAAGTTTTTAAAAGCGTTGCAAAGCAACGCTTTTAAAAACTTCCTTAGTTTGGGTTTAAGCGCAAAGCGCTCTAATTTACGATTATTCTTCTAACAAACTTCTCAACATCCATGCAGTCTTTTCATGGACTTGCATCCGTTGAGTCAATAGATCGGCTGTAGGTTCATCACTTGCTTTTTCAGCGATCGGGAAAATGGAACGCGCAGTGCGTGTTACCGCTTCTTGTCCTTCGACTAGCAACTTGATCATTTCTGTCGCTTTAGGAACTCCTTCAGTTTCAGGAATCGAAGTGAGTTTTGCATATGCCGAATAGGTTCCAGGGGCAGGAATACCAAGGGAGCGAATCCGTTCTGCAATTAGATCGACAGCTAGGGCAAGCTCTGTATATTGTGCTTCAAACATGAGATGTAATGTATTGAACATTGGTCCCGTCACATTCCAATGGAAATTATGGGTCTTAAGATAGAGAGTATAGGTATCAGCGAGTAACCGCGATAGACCTTCAGCGATCGCAATCCGATCCTCCTCAGAAATCCCGATATTAATCAAGCCAGATAGCTCTTTATCGGTTGATTTTTCCTTGTTTTTACCCATTTTAGTTATCCTGTTATTACTATCTGCAATTATACCAAATCCGATCAAGATAGTTTATAGCAAAAAAAAGGGAAAGATAGGACATAATATTAAGACAGGAGAGAAAGAAAAAGAACCGAAAATGACAGCAGCTTACWGCAYAGATTTACGAGAGAAAGCAGTATCAGCTATTGATAGAGGAGGAAAAAAGAGTCACGTCTGCTGAACCTTGAGCATCAGCAGAAATACGTTAGATCAGTGGCTAAAACGGAGAGAAGAGAAAGGGAGTCTAGCACCAGAAGAGGGGAGCATCTCAGTTTAGCACTGAGTAATTATACTCAGAAGAATCAAGAAACCCATTGAGATAAGCACAGCGATGTTTCAAAACTTGAGGGACATTTTTTTGATTCCATTGAGCACCAGAAATCTTAATGCGTCGTCCAATTTGCTTAATCGAAGATTCG
>NZ_NDHW01000195.1 GCF_002251945.1 Pseudanabaena sp. SR411 | reverse complement strand
ATTGAGTCAATGAATAGCAGTTTGCGGAAGGTGATTAAATCTCAACAGATTTTTCCGACCGATGAGGCTGCTTTTAAGCTGGTCTATTTGGCGATGCGGCATATCTCGAAGAAGTGGACAATGCCCTTTCGTGATTGGAAACCTGCACTTAATCGATTTGCCATCCTCTTTGAGGATCGTCTCCACTTCTAGCTCCTAGACTTTACACAATCTACTTGACAGTCTCCAGTCGGATGGCACTTTGGCTTCAAACTGCATCTAATCGTCAATGACAAATGGGAATTGCTTGCTTTTAAACTTACTCCCGCCAATGTTGATGACCACCAACCTGTGCCTGAGATGGCTCAAGACTTATTTGGTCAATTGTTTGGTGACCGTGGTTATATCTCCCAAAAGTTGTTTGAAAAGCTCTATGAACAAGGTTTGCAACTGCTTACCAAGCGCAAGAAAAATATGAAAAACTGTCTGGTCAAGTTAATCGACAAGATTTTGCTTCGCAAACACGCAATTATTGAGTCCGTCAATGACCAACTCAACAACATTTCTCAGATTGAGAATTCAAGACATCGCAGTTTTTTCAATTTCCTTGTTAACCTTCTTGCTGGGTTAGTTGCCTATACCTATCGTGAGACTAAACCTGCCTTAGAGCTTCTCTTCAAAGGCTTGCCTTCTCTACCTCCTGCCATCTTTTAGTTCGTCGAACTCACGTTAATATTAGAAACTCTTTCGTTATTTTCCTCCATCCTTTCCTTTTTAGGACTACCAAATCAAATTCTCAAACTACGCGAAGAAGTTCGCCAAATGCGAGTTGAAATTAAAGATGGCTTCATCGATCTCAAAAAAAGCACTTAAAGATCAAGGTGTTGAAATCTTAAATCACATTGATGAAGTCGCCGCAGATATTAAATTTGAGCAACATCGAGTCGTTCTCATTCGTACCTATGGTCAGTTTTTGCAAGCACTTTAACTAATCAAATCTGCATTAGCTTGTGACAATCCTAAAATCAAAGATCATGACTTAGCCAATGTCCGACAAATGCTGTCTGTTGCCCTCGCTGACTACCGTAATCCGCAACTACTTTCTGATCTAACAGCGATCGGTCAGCTCCGAAGAAAAGAATGTGCTTGGGCGATCAAGCAGACGATCATCATGACCTACCAAATTCAAAAGCAATCAGGAGCAGTTACCCACAGACTTCAAAATCTACAAAATAGTATCCGTCAAGATATTTTGAATGTGAGCGATGCTGTCCAGTACCAAGAAGAAATAGACCTACTCTATCCAGAAATCAGTCTTATTTGCACTCAAGATCTAGCAGTTCTACCATCTTGGCAAGAACAATCAGAATGGATTCACTCTTTACCCGCTTCTGATTTGAAGTTATTAGAAAGCTCTGAACTAAGCCCAGTTCCTCAAGAAATGAACTCTGCACTTAGCAACTTTGAAGTTCCCAAATAAAAAATTTATGAAGAGTTAAAGCCAAAATCTCATTTTGAGTCTCTACGCGATCAACTCAAATTAATGGCTTCACCCGAATTACGCTCAAAATATGAGTATAAGGTAGTCGAGAAAGCTCAAGCTTCGGGACATAAAGCTTTAAAAGTAGATGTAGTTAAACAATCGTCTGATATGGCGATCGCTAATCTATACCATTACTTTCAAAAAGTGTAATCAAGCGATCGCGTAAGTTCTCGAAAGTTTTGCCACACTCTCGAAAATTAGTATTAGCATGTTGAAAGAAAAAAATAAAAAGCAACGCTGTTCTTAACATTTAAAAGAAGCGCTGCTTTTTATTTTTTAAGCATTACCAACAATGACTAGCTTAGGAACTAAAGCAGAAGATCAGAGTTTAAGGTTACAGCTAAGTCAGTATTAGGATTGACAGAGGCAAGCGTCACACTATCACGACCTAGGAATAGACCCAGCAACGCGCCAATTCCAGCACCGCCGAGAATTTCCTCAGTAGCTAGAGCGCGATCGCCTGTTACCGCAGAGATGGCAGCAGCAGCAGCAGCACCGAGGGCAGCATTTTGGAGCAGACCACCGACGTTCACGCCCTTGTCAACTCTCTCAGTCGTGGTTACAACTTTAGAAGTAGCATTGATTGCTCTTCTCTGACCATTGGCAAATACAAGTTCACTGGCAAAGAACTGAGCACCACCTGATACAGTTCGCAATTCACCGACAACTTGAGTACCAGCAGGTATCAAAATTGTGCCTTGGGAATTAGCAATATTTTGCGACACATTCAGTACAAGAGGCACTTTTTCATCAGGTCCGAGCAGAATCTTATCTTTGGAATACTGAACTGCGATCGTATTTCCTGCGGGAATCCTGACCTGATTTTGAACAGGGGGAGTAGTTGTAGTTTGTCCCACGATATAAGGTGAAGTGATCGCATTTGCTTGACCCGAACGCACTAACGATTGATAAATAAACGCGGCAACCTCGGCTCTAGTTGCAGTTTGATTAGGATTTAAGAACTGGACATTGGGATAATTAACCACCAAGCGGTTCTCAGTCGCTGCTGCTACACTATTTCTTGCATAGTTCGGAATGCCAGAAGCATCAGCATAGGTTTGTAGAATTGTCTCAGGTGCTTGACTAGCCGAATAATTCAAGCCATTAGCAAGGGAAACTAAAACCTGTACGCGAGGAATATTTTGGTTGGGTTCAAAAACATTACCTGGGTATCCAGACAGAAAACCTGTTGTGTATGAAGTTTGAATTGCCGAAGCTGCCCAATAACTTGACGCAACATCAACAAAGGTAACACCACCACGTATAGGTGATTTGTTTACAGCTTTGCTAAGCATCGCCGCAAACTGCGCTCTGGTTACTGGATCGTTTGGACGAAATCCCCCATCTGGAAAGCCTTTAATAATGTCTCTTGAAGCTAACTCTTGAATAAAAGTCTGCGCCCAATATCCTGTAGGCACATCATTAAACGTGGTCTGAGCAAAAGCAGAGGTTGCGCTGATCAAAGGAATCGCAGAGCTACCAATAAAGCTAACAGCAACAAGTAATGCAGTGCTAGAACGTTTAGTTTGAGTTGTCATTTTGAGTTTTTCTCCTATACACATTTATGCATATGTAGCAAACGACTGTATATCTAAACTAAATGTTCCTAAAAGATTTTTAGATCTAACACTGTTATGCTCAAAAGCCGCTGATCATTTCTGTTTACTAATTCAATAAGTCACACAAATCGAACATTAAGGTTCGTTAAATATAGGTTTGATTCATCAAGTTAATTAAATAAATCAAACAAATCAAACATTTAATTTATTTGGCAAATTTTCAACATATAGCAATCCTAAATGGGTTGTGAGAGTGCGCCCGAAGGGGCGCACTCTCACAACCCATTTAGGATTGCTATAGAGATTGCTATATGATGGATATAAATAGCTTGAATGCCTGACAGTAAGCCTTGACTAAGTTTCAATTTGACTCTATTCCCGATGCCCTTAACGACCTGAAATCTGGTCGGCTCATTGTCGTTGTCGATGATGAAAACCGAGAAAATGAAGGCGATCTGATTGGGGCAGCCCAATTTGCCACACCTGAGATGGTGAATTTTATGGCGGTAAAAGCTCGTGGGCTGATTTGTCTAGCCATGACAGGAGATCGCCTCGATCGCTTAGATTTGCCACTAATGGTTGATCGCAATACTGACAGTCAACAAACTGCCTTTACCGTCAGTATTGATGCTGTAGAAGGGACATCAACAGGAATTTCAGCAGAAGATCGTTCGCGCACAATTCAAGCGGCGATTAACCCCAATACCCGACCTAATGATCTGCGTCGTCCTGGGCATGTTTTCCCTCTCAGGGCTAAGGGTGGAGGCGTACTGAAGCGGGCGGGGCATACCGAGGCGGCTGTAGATCTTGCCCAAATGTCGGGATTATATCCCGCAGGCGTGATTTGCGAGATTCAAAATGATGATGGATCAATGGCTCGTCTGCCTGAACTGATTGAATATGCGAAATTGCATAACCTAAAATTAATTAGCATTGCCGATCTAATTAGTTATCGTTTGGAACACGATCGCTTTGTGCAGCGAGAGGCGATCGCCAAATTGCCATCGTTATTTGGCAATTTTCGGGTCTATGCCTATCGCAATACCATTGATAATACTGAGCATCTCGCGATCGTCAAGGGTGATTTGCGAGAATTTCCTAATAATGAAGTTTTAGTACGTGTACATTCTGAATGTCTGACAGGTGACGCGCTCGGATCATTGCGTTGTGATTGTCGTGGGCAATTACAAAGCGCCTTAAAAATGATCGAGTTTGCTAATTGGGGCGTAGTCGTGTACTTGCGACAAGAGGGACGCGGCATCGGTTTAATTAATAAAATCAAGGCTTATTGTCTCCAAGATGGTGGCCTAGATACGGTCGAAGCTAACGAAAAGCTGGGATTTGGGGCGGATCTGCGTACCTACGGAGTTGGAGCGCAAATTTTGCATGACCTTGGTATTAAAAAAATGCGGCTAATTACCAATAATCCACGCAAGCTAGCAGGACTTAAAGGCTTTGATATTGAAGTAGTTGGACGCTTGCCCTTGCTAATTGAAACCAATGAGCATAATTGGCGCTATCTGGAAACTAAAGCCGAAAAGTTGGGACATTTACTTTTACAAACCAAGCTAATCACTCTCGGTATTCGCTGGACAGAGCATAAATCTCCTGAATGGCTCACACAGTTACGTGAAGTTGCGGCAACAAACGATTTGCTAATGCAAGAAGAAACATCTACAGAGTTTGCGAGTTTATTTGCTAATGCCGATACCCAAGATCCTGCCTTATTAGCAAAGGATATTGCCAGTAAGCTCTCGATTGTCCATTTAGGGTTTGATCGCTCCAATGAGATTTCTGATGACTGGTATGAGCAACCCAATCATCCCTATCGGCAAGCAATCGTGCGCGTATTCAAACATTTAAAACAATGGGAACAGATCACGACCTTTAAGTTTTGTGTAGCGCTCAATGATGCTGAACTACCTGAAAGTTTTGTGGAGACAATCAATCTTGGGCTTGCTTGGAATACCCCTTGGAAAGGCGATCGCATGTACGAGTGGTTTAACTTTTTCCTCCGCGACGGCGACGATCTTGCCATTCTAGATAAGTAAGATAACCAATGCCACTAGTAGCGATCGCCATTAGCACAATGGCAGCCCAGAAAAAAGTATTGAGGAGAATAGCTTCCGACATAAAACTTGGTTGATTTTTGCTAACTAATCATAATTTATCAAGTGTATCGCGATCTCCTGATCTGCAAACCGAAAATAGAAGGGTGGCGCTCCGCGCCACCCTTCTATTTTCGGTTTTAATTTGTTTTGACTAATTCGAGCATTGCCATAAAAATTAGTGGCGGCGCTCCGCGCCGCCACTAATTTTTATGGCAGTTTGGGATATTGACGAAAATTGGGTTTGCGCTTTTCGAGAAATGCTTGCTTGCCTTCTTGAGCCTCCTGTGTCATATAAAACAACAGAGTCGCATTACCCGCTAATTCTTGAATACCCGCTTGACCATCACAATCTGCATTAAAAGCAGATTTGAGACAACGAATTGCTAGAGGACTCTTGTCTAAAATCTCCTGCGCCCATTGGATACCTTCAGCTTCTAATTGCTCCACTGGCACAACCTTATTCACTAAGCCCATGTCTAGAGCTTCTTGAGCATCATATTGACGACAGAGATACCAAATTTCGCGTGCTTTTTTCTGCCCAACTAATCGCGCCAAATAGGAAGCCCCAAAACCACCGTCAAAACTACCCACCATGGGACCAGTCTGACCAAAAATAGCATTATCAGCGGCGATCGTCAGATCGCAGACTACATGCAGCACATGACCTCCACCGATCGCATAGCCAGCAACCAACGCTATTACTGGCTGAGGCATGGTGCGAATTAGGCGTTGTAAATCGAGTACGTTTAAACGTGGTACACCAGACTCAGAAATATAGCCACCATCACCACGTACTTTTTGATCACCCCCTGCACAAAAGGCATATTTACCATCGGGCGCGGGACCTGCACCAGTTAGCAAAACCACACCAATCTCAATATCTTCTCGCGCATCAGCAAAAGCAGCGATCATTTCCGTAATTGTTTTTGGACGAAAAGCATTACGAACTTGGGGACGATTGATGGTAATTTTAGCCATTCCATCGGCTTTGTGATAGAGAATGTCTTCAAATTCGGCGGCGATTTGCCAATCGGTCATGGTTTTGAGATAGAAAAGTACAGAAAATCATTTTATCATCGGTTTTAGCCGACACATCTTTTTTACCTCCAGCAATTACTGATCAAACTAACGCCAAGAGATTTTTTGAAAGTGTTACTTAGCAACACTTTCAAAAAATCTCTTGATTTGAGTACAAAGCAATGTTGAATAGGCAAGATCTGGAACAAATTATTTTTTTCATCGTCTTTGATTAATTGTTAAATTTTGTCTGATATCACACAGACGGCTTATAAGATACTAAGCTATGAATATTATGGTAGAGCTAGAATCTGAATTCGGGAGAAAAGCAAAATGATTATTGTCTGGAATAGCTTTTTCTTAGGAGTTATTTCCGCTTTTGCCTGCTCTAGCTTAGCTTTGTGGGTAATGGTTTCACTTTCTTTGGGGAAATCTCCTTTACAATTCAAATAACTCTTGGCTATCGAAATGTCTATCAAGCTAAAGAAGAAGCCTCGCAATAATTGCGAGGCTTCTTCTTTGATATTTGTAAGGTTTTGCGACTTTCACTGTGCCTGTGGCACAATGAAAGTCGCTATATGGGTTTTGGTGGTGACGATTGCTATAATTAAGTTCGCAAACATATTCGAAATTTTAAGTAAGGGCAAATAATGGCGACTCCTCACAGGACAAAACAGGTAAATCTTCGTTTTCCTTTGCCTTTATTGAGCCAAATCAAAACAAAAGCTGATGCTAATCAACAGGCGATCGCTGATTGGATTTTAGCTGTGGTCAGCCGAGAGTTTGAGCCAAAGCCCGAAACACCAACAGAAATATCACCAGAAAAAACTCCATTTATATTGCACCCTGAGCTTTTGACATATGTTGAGAGTTGTCTTGCTCCTTTACATTCGCAAATTAACGAATTGAGGATGCAATTGGGGGAGTCCAGAGCCTGATTGACAATGGGAAGTCTAGTCAGGCAAATGTATCAGTTCCCCACGAAGAAAATTCCGCCCAAGATGATAGTAATGCTAGGGGCTTTAGCTCCTCACCAAAGGCAAAGCCATTATTTAACTCGTTAGCAGGATTTGCGTTAGAAGTAGGCGATCGCCTTACCATCAACGGCGAAGAAGTAACTTTTAAAGGGTGGGTTGATCAATCACAGACAGCGATCGAAGTGAAGACGAACGCGGATGATTTATCTTCAGTTAAACAGGTTCGGGCAAAAGAGATCAAAAGTCTATCGCGATCGCTGGATGTTGAAGAAATTTCCGCATCACAGGATGTTACTAGTAAGTCTCTTAATGACGAAGACAAAGCAAAGCCATCATCTTCTGCATTTGGTGATCAGAGCAATGAGCCTATTAGTGACGAACCAGTTAGTGACAACAACCCAAAATCTCCAGATACCGCTGATAATGTTGAAGTATCTGCCGAACCTGAAGAAATTATTGAACAGTCCAAAGAACCTGAATACAACGCTTGGGAAGTATGGACTTATCTAGAAAGACAACGTTTAAAAACGCTCAAATTGATCAATACATTTCAAGCTGAATGGGAAGCTAATCGATTTGTGCGGGAAGCTGAACGCAGCGCTCCAAGTAATTTGCGAGTTCACTATGAGATTCGTCCAGTTTGGCTAGACGAATCTGAACTCATGGGGGATTATCAAAATACTCCAAGCTCGCATAAATCTAATAAATCTAAGGATAGTCAAGTTGAGCAGGACGATGAAGACTATGCTGATGCGATCGATGTCGAGGTAATAATTTAACGGGAGTTAGATATAGCCATTTGCGTCGTGCTTCGCACGACGCAAATGGCAGAAAATGGTAAGAATCGCTTAGCGATTCTTACCATTTTCCGATTTTGTCGAACTAACGTTAAAGTTGCGCCCCTGCGAGGCGAAACTTTACGGGCTTGGGAAATTTATTTTGTACAAGTACTTACGCTCTGCGTATGACCTGTGTTTTACGGTAAAATTCCTAAAGCAATATAAAGCAATATTATTTATTTAAAAGAGAAAATCATGGGAGAAATTGGTAATGCAATGGTCTTATCGATGGTATTAATTCCTGTCGGTATCGCCTTCGGATACTTCTTACTAAAGCTGCAAGGCGAAGAACAAGAAGAAGCCTAATATTTCAAGAAGCGGCGCTAAGCGCCGCTTCTTGTTTAATCAGTTCGGTAAACCACACTATAGCCGTTGCAACCATTTCGGTTAAATTAGCACTCAGTCACCTAGAGTGCTAAACCACTCTAGACAACAACAAGAAATGTTAGTCAACTGAGTGAATACCAATGGCAACAACGACATTAAACGTAACTACTGTAAAACCTTTAGCCGATCGCGTATTTATCAAAGTAAGCGCTAAAGAAGAAAAAACCGCAGGTGGAATTTTCTTGCCTGAAACCGCAAAAGAAAAGCCTCAAGTTGGCGAAATCGCCGCAGTAGGACCTGGCAAACTCGATGATAAAGGTGAGCGCCAAGCCCTCGAAGTTAAAGTTGGAGACAAAGTTTTGTACTCCAAGTACGCTGGCACTGATATCAAACTTGGCACAGATGAATATGTGCTGCTAGCAGAAAAAGATATTTTAGCGATCGTTTCATAATCTTTTTTTTTAGAACGCGAAGCGTTCTAAAAAGTACTTATCAATTACCAGTCACCTAACAAAAAAATATGTCTAAAAAAATAATTTACAACGAAGATGCACGTCGCGCTCTAGAGCGTGGTATGGACATCTTGGCTGAAGCCGTTGCTGTGACCCTAGGTCCAAAAGGTCGTAACGTAGTTCTTGAAAAGAAGTTTGGCTCTCCTCAAATCGTTAACGATGGTGTCACCATTGCTAAGGAAATTGAACTAGAAGATAATGTCGAAAATACTGGCGTAGCCTTAATTCGTCAAGCGGCTTCTAAAACCAATGATGCTGCTGGTGATGGAACTACTACTGCTACAGTTCTCGCCCATGCGATCGTTAAAGAAGGCTTGCGTAACGTTGCGGCTGGAGCAAATTCGATCGCTCTCAAGCGTGGTATCGATAAGGCAACTGCTTTCTTGGTTGGTAAGATTAAAGAACATGCTAAGCCTATTGAAGATTCTAAGGCGATCGCTCAAGTTGGAACCATTTCGGCTGGTAACGACGAAGAAGTAGGCGCAATGATCGCTCAAGCGATGGACAAAGTCGGTAAAGAAGGTGTGATTTCCCTCGAAGAAGGTAAATCCATGTTCACCGAATTGGAAATTACTGAAGGTATGCGCTTTGATAAGGGCTATATCTCCCCTTACTTCGTCACCGATGCTGAGCGCATGGAAGCTTCTTTTGAAGAACCAGTTCTCTTGATCACCGACAAGAAAATTGCATTAGTTCAAGAACTTGTACCTGTTCTTGAGCAAGTGGCTCGCTCTGGTCGTCCTCTGATCATCATTGCTGAAGATATTGAAAAAGAAGCGCTAGCAACTTTGGTTGTGAACCGCTTGCGTGGTGTTCTCAACGTTGCAGCAATCAAGTCTCCTGGTTTTGGCGATCGCCGCAAAGCTATGCTCGAAGATTTGGCAACCCTCACAGGCGCACAAGTAATTACTGAAGATGCAGGTTTGCGTCTTGATGCAGTTAAGCTTGACCAACTTGGTAAAGCACGCCGCGTGATCATCACCAAAGACAGCACCACTATCGTTGCTGATGGTAATGAAGCCGCAGTCAAGACTCGCATTGAGCAAATTCGTCGTCAAATCGAAGAAACCGAATCTTCCTACGACAAGGAAAAACTACAAGAGCGCTTGGCTAAGCTCTCTGGTGGCGTAGCCGTAATCAAAGTCGGTGCTGCTACTGAAACCGAAATGAAGGATCGCAAGCTTCGTCTTGAAGATGCTATTAACGCAACTAAAGCTGCTGTTGAAGAAGGTATCGTTCCTGGTGGTGGTACAACCTATGTTCACCTTGCTCCTGAGCTTCACACTTGGGCAACTGCTAACCTCACAGGCGAAGAACTGACTGGCGCAATCATTGTTTCCAAGGCTCTATCTGCTCCTGTTAAGCGCATCGCCGCTAATGCTGGATTTAACGGCGCTGTAATCGCTGAGAATGTCCGTGAAAAAGACTTCAACATCGGCTTCAATGCGATGACTGGTGAATTTGAAGATATGTTCGTGGCAGGAATTGTTGATCCTGCGAAGGTAACTCGTTCGGCATTGCAAAATGCTGCTTCGATCGCTGGCATGATCTTGACCACCGAATGTATTGTTGTTGATAAGCCCGAAGATAAGGGTGCTGGTGGCGGCGGAGCCATGGGCGCTGGCGGAGACTTCGATTATTAATCAAAGAAAGGATTCGCTAAGCGAATCTTGATCTCCAAAAGAGAAGGGAGCGCTGTGCGCTCCCTTCTCTTTTGGAGTTTTATCCCAAATATACCAAACTCAAAACTTTTGAAAGTGTTGCAAAGCAACACTTTCAAAAGTTTTGAGTTTGAGCGCAAAGCGCTGTAACATCTACATAACTTTTAAGGTGAATGGATGCTCTGGAAACCGACTGAAGATGATGAATTGAGCTTAGAGTGGAACTGGTTGCAAAGCTTTGCTATTTTTATGGTGATCAGCAATGTTTTTATGCCAATTGTGGGGTCATTACTGGCTTTGAGAGTGTTGTTTCGTTATGGCTGGAGAGCGATCGCTACACCAGTGAATCAAGCTTATTTCGGGCTGTCGTTATGGATGATTTTCACCACCCTCATCGCTTTCAATGTCCCTACAGCCGCAGGTGGATTAGCGAACTTCTTGCCATATTTTTTCTTGGCTGCCATTACTAGCTATATAATCCACACCCCTACCCAATTTATTCATCTTTTATGGTTATTGGTACTGAGTTCCATAATGGTGAGTGGATTTGGAGTTTTACAAGCCGTTATTGATCGCCCTGATTGGATATTCCCAAAAGTGATTTTTGATAGCTACCCGATTCCGATGGGATTTAGTCCCGATCGCCGCATTCAGTCATTTTTTGGACATTTCAACGAAACGGCTGCTTACTTGTTAATGATTTTACCGATCGCTTTACATTTTGCACTTGGCAAAGTTAAAAGTATCTCCAAATCTCAACAAGCGATCGCCGCGATCGCCCTTGCATTAGGAACCTGTGTGCTGATTCTGACTGGCTCACGTAATGCTTGGGGACTCGCCATCTTAGGGGCTGTAGCGTTAGCAATGTATTACCGTCAATGGCAACTAGTAGCAGGATTTGGAATTATCTCGCTCATCATTGCATGGGGTGTATTTGGACAGGAATTTGGTTTAGGTGGTGAAGCCGTGCGATCACTATTGCCAGAAGGATTTGTCAATCGCTTAGCTAGTACAGTTGATCCAAAATTAGGCGGTTACGCATCCACTGCCGATCGCTTGAATGTATGGCATTTTGCGCTTTCTCTGATCTCTCAGCATCCAATTCAGGGCTGGGGACTACGCAATTTTCCACTTGTGGCGGAGTCTATGGGCTACGACTTGCGTGGGTTACCCCATGAGCATAATTTGTTTTTGGCGATCGCTGTTGGATCAGGAATTCCTGCGCTGTTAGGGTTTATCGGCATCATTGGCTGGACAATCTGGACATCACTTAAATCAGCACTAATCAAAGAATCAGAAGGAATGATCGTCGTAGTTACGATTGGGGTAATGCTCTTTTTGATGTCAGGTTGGTTAGATTTAGTACTCTATGAACCACGTCTGAGTATGTTGTTATGGCTTTTGCTAGGTGGGATGTATGGCTTAACCAGACATAACAAGTAAAGGCGGCGCAAAGCGCCGCCTTTACTTACTAGCCCAATGCTGGCATAACTCTGGGTAGCTCAAGGCGTTGTTGAGCGGTAGGACGGCGAGTACGACCTGAGAGACGGAAACTGAGGCTTTGCAACTCAATATGCAATTGGCGATTTTCTTTTTGGAGTGCTTCAATCTTTTGTTTGATAGGAACAATCCGCTCTGCAAACTTAGCCCGATAAATATTTGGCAACTCCTGTACAACTTGCTCTAGCATCCGATTGCGATCGCTCATTTCTTGGATGGTGTGACGCAATTCTAAAGCTTCGCGATCGCGATCTTGGATGAGTGCTTGTGATAAAACTAATTGATTTTCAACCAGAGCTAGTTTTTCTGCCAAACAGCGCATTTCTTCTGAATGCTGTTCATGCACCTCAGCATTGGGCAGAAAGGCAGTATTTCCTTTGACTAGACGAAAAAGCTCTTCGGAAAGCTGTTGTACTAGCAAATCCTTTTGTTCTAAGTCAACCTTAAGTAAATTGATTTCCTTCTGAAGATTGGCTGTCATGTTTTCGGAGGGATTCGCGATGGCATTTACGGTGGCATTCATAGGTGCAATTCATTAAGGGAATTTAGGCTAAGATATATATCACACAAGTACTCAGTTGGCAATTTACATTTTTTAATTTCAGCAATTCTGATGGTGAAATCAGTTTTAGGATTTTCATACCCCCTTCCCACCCAAATATTAGCCGTGCGGCGCGAAGCGCTGCACGGCTAATATTTGGGTGGGAAAGGAGTAGGACATATAAAACCAAGAAATAGCGTTGCGGCGCGAAGCGCCGCAACGGCTATTCTTTCACTGGGAAGGGAGTAGCTATCTTTGACGTTGCTATATGCCCTGACGAGAATAATTAACATTTCTATAGAAACTATTATTTATCCATTAAAATGATGTTTTTGTGTAATAATTCCAAGTAACCCGCATCAAGAGCCTTTCTGTGAGCTTTATATATGGACATATGGCAAGTTAAAGATCAAATTTTGAGCTTAGTGCAGAAATATCAACCACATGTCGATTTTTTTGCGATTCGGCTAGAGCGATCGCAGGGAGCAGATATCTTTTTACGCAGTGGCAAAGTTGAAACTCTGAGTACGGGTATCTCGATTGGTGGGCAGGTGAGAGCTTGCCATCGAGGCGGATGGGGATTTGCGAGTTTTAATAATTTGGATAATTTGGAAGCTAAACTTCAAGAAGCGATCGCCGCAGCCAAATGGGTGGGTAATGAAGAAACTGTTTTAGCTGACGTAGAACCTGTGCAAGCAAAAGTATCACTGATTCAGGAAAATCCCCATCAGATCGCACTTATTGATAAAAAGAATTTATGCACTCACTACACAGATATTTTGCGATCGGTTTCTGATCGTGTAGTTAGTACCTCAGTCCGCTATGGCGACTGCACACAGCAAATGATATTTGCCACATCAGAAGGCGCAATGATTGAGCAGGAATGGGCTGATTGGGAGTTAAGATGTTCGGCGATCGCTAGAGATGGTGATACAGTCCAAACTGGTAGAGAAACCTTTGGCTCAAGGCGTGCTTATGCGGATTTACTGAATTTGGAGCAGCAGGTGATTGGTGCATCTCAACGCGCTGTTGCGGCTCTAGACTTACCGACGGTACAAGGCAATACTTACACAGTAGTAATCGATCCAATTTTGGCTGGATTGTTTGTGCATGAAGCCTTTGGGCATCTCTCAGAAGCAGATATGCTTTATGAAAATCCTGATATGTTAGAAACGATGAGCATTGGTAGAAGATTTGGCTCGAAAGACTTACAAATTTTTGATGGCGCAGCAGTGGCTGAGCATCGAGGTAGTTATCTTTTTGACGATGAAGGTGTGCCTGCGACAACAACGCAATTAATCGCTGATGGTGTATTAGTGGGAAGGTTGCATTCGCGGGAGACAGCAGGAAAGTTGGGTGAGCAAGTAACTGGCAACGCTAGATGTTTGGATTATCACTATCCGCCCATAGTAAGAATGACCAATACTTGGATTGGTCGCGGCAAAACCCCTGTGGCGGACTTGTTTAATGACATTCCTGTGGGTGTGTATGCCAAAAACTGGCAAGGCGGCATGACCAATGGTGAGATGTTTACTTTTACCGCAGGTGAAGCGTGGATGATTCGTGACGGTAAAATCGCTGAGCCTGTAAAAGATGTGACACTTTCGGGAAATGCCTTTGAGACATTACAAGATATTGAGGCGATCGGCAATGACTTTGTGTGGGATGAGTCAGGGGGCTGTGGTAAAGGCGGACAAAGTGGATTAGCCGTTGGTTGTGGCTCACCGAGTTTAAGAATTAAGAATGTGATCGTTGGAGGTGAAAACCATGGCTAGAGTCAAAACAGAACTTAAATCAGTTAACTTCCAATTAGTCCAAACGATCGCTGATCAACAACTAACTGAAGATCGTTTGAATTTGCAGCTCAATCGATTAAGGCTAATGTACGATTTTGTATCGGCTTTGAATGCAGCGCAAACAGTTAATGAAATTTATCAAGTTGCTTTAAATGGAATCTGTCATGCATTACGAACTTCACGAGCAGCCGTGATTGTCACGACTTCTTATCATAATTTAAAATACCAAGAATCCATAGGGCTAAGCCAAAAATACAAACAAGCGATCGAGGCTTTTTTTGAAGATTCATCTCATCAAGTAGAAGCAAGATTTCGATCTTTTCCTTACTGCGCGATTTTGCCTAGCGATTCCACCTTGCAGAGTATCTGTCAATCCGAAGGTATTGGCGCGATCGCTGTATTTCCATTGGAGTATGAGCATAGACATTTGGGTGACATTGTTGCGTATTTTGATGCGCCTAGACAGTTCACTGAAGAAGAAGTCCAATTAACACAAACAATAGTTACTTATATTGCGATCGCGCTAACCCGTAAGCAAGCAGAACAAGCTCTCAAAGAGAGTCAGCAATTTATCCAACGAATTACCGACACAATCCCGAATATTCTCTATATCTATGATGTGGAAGAAAAACAGAATATTTATTGTAATCAGACGATTACCAATATTCTTGGTTACTCTCTCTTGGAAATTCAGGCAATGGGTGAGTCCATGCTGCAAACCATTGTGCATCCTGATGACTTCATGAAAGTAAAGGATCATCATGATTACTTACGTGATCGAAAATCAGAAGATTTATTTTTTATTGAATATCGGATGCGCGATGTTCATGGCAAATGGAAATGGTTTTACAGCCAAGAAACCGTATTTTTACGGAATTCTGATGGTGCAGTTAAGCAAATAATCGGTGCAGCTTCAGATATTACAGAATTGAAAGAAGCAGAAAACAGACTTCAATCATCCCTTGCCGAGAAAGAAGTTTTATTAAGAGAAGTCCACCATCGAGTTAAAAATAATCTGAGTGTGGTTGATAGCTTACTGTCAATGCAAGCTCGCTATATTGATGACGCAGAAGCTCTGAGAGCAATTTCAGACAGCCAACGGCGAATTCATACAATGTCGCTCATTCATGAGCAACTATACCAATCTCAGGATGTAGACAAGGTTGATTTTTGTGAATATCTCCAACGTTTAGTTGTAAATCTTTACAGCTCTACAAGTTTTAATTCTAGCCAAGTCGAATTAAAGCTAGATGTTAAGCCCACTCTGTTAAATATTGATACAGCAATTTCGATGGGATTAATCGTCAATGAGCTATTAACGAATGCTTTTAAGTACGCATTCCCGAATAATATGACAGGGTTGATTGAGGTGATTTTATACGAATCTACTGATCCTCGTAATTTGCATTTAGTGATTCGAGATAATGGAATAGGGATTCCAGAAAATGTTGATTTTAATGGAACCAATTCTCTTGGACTCAGATTAGTGAGGATGTTGTCGCAACAACTGAGGGCTAATTTGGATTTATCCTGTTCTGTAGGTACAAGTTTTCATTTCACTTTTCATGAAAATTTGTGATCACGAATTATACTTTACACGGCTTAAGGATGCGGATTTCGGATATAAAATCTAAAGAGAAAAGTGCAGAGGTTAGGAAACGAAGTATGCTGCAAATCGCATTTACAGAAAAGGACAAAGAAGTACTAAAACATGAAAGATTTCACCATCCGCATCCAAGTGTACAAAAAAAAATGGAAGTGAAGTGGTTGAAAAGTCAAAACTTACCACACTGGCAAATCTGTGAGTTAGCAGATATTAGTGAGAACACATTGCGCAAGTATTGCCGAGCCTATCAGGAAGGTGGGGTCGAAAAACTAAAGGAAATCAATTTCAGGCAACCCAAGAGTGAGCTAGAAGCGCATCGAACCACCATAGAGTCATATTTTCGAGAGCATCCACCCGCTACGATTGCTCAAGCAATTAAGCAAATCACTGCTTTGACAGGTATCAAACGTAGTCCCACCCAAGTGCGAGTATTTGTGAAATCAATGGGAATGCGTTGTTTAAAAGTGGATTCGGTTCCATGATGTGGATGCGCAGGAGGAATACAAGCAAAAAAAGCTAGAACCAAGACTTGAAGAAGCGAAATCTGCTCAACGTGCTGTTTTCTTTAATGATACCTATATTACGGGTACTCAAGTCTGTGAATTGTTGTCCAAATTAGCGACTTTAGGCTTAATGATTCCCATCACCTTAGTTTTAGATAATGCTCGTTATCAAAAGTGTCAGATTGTCCAAGCTTTAGCTGATGCGTTGCATATCGAATTACTTTATTTGCCTCCCTATTCTCCCAATTTAATGATTCCCATCACCTTAGTTTTAGATAWTGCTCGTTATCAAAAGTGTC
>NZ_NDHW01000194.1 GCF_002251945.1 Pseudanabaena sp. SR411 | reverse complement strand
CGATTAATGGCTGTAACCAGTCTTGCTCCTCGCGCCCTAATTGTCCCTGTTCGCCGCTATGGGGATTGATCCCCGATATGGCAATACGTGGATTGGTAATCCCGAAATCCTGTAACAGAGATCGGCGTAGTAATTCTAATTTCTGCTCAATTAACTCTGGTGTAAGTTGCTTCGTGACTTCGCTCAACGGAATATGCACCGTCGCTAGCAAAGTCCGAAACACCCAGTCTGTATGGGGGGATTTACCCACAAACAACATCCCAAAATCATCAACATGACTACGCTCAGCCAATAACTCAGTCTGTCCTGCATAGTCATGCCCCGCTTGTTTCCATGCTGACTTGGCAATGGGCGCGGTAACGATCGCATCAAAATCTCCTGCCAGAGTTGCGGCGATCGCTGCATCTAAATAAGCAAAACTAGCTGCGCCACTTGCCCGATCGCCAATTCCTAGTGAGATCTCTTCATCAGTGCGGATATCGACAATTTCGAGGTGATCGGGATCAGCAATCAGTAAATTGTTATGATTTCTCAATACATCATAGGTTTCCCCTAGATAGCGGCGATCGCCAAAGACGGTGAATGTTGCATCTAGTACTGATAAAGCGCGATCGGCAAGAGATTTTAGAATGATTTCCGTACCAATTCCTGCGGGATCGCCTATAGTGAGAGCTATTCGCGCTCTAGAGTTAGACTGAGATTTTGATCTGGAGCTTGTGTAGTCATTCCGCAGAATATTCATTAAGTCAATTAAGTAATTCTCCAAAATTTTAATACACGCGATAAGATCGTGATCCGCCGTTAGCCCTCTTGACCACAACCAACGATGTCTGTTGATATTTCCTTAGAAACCCTCTGGAATCAAGTTCTCGAACTGCTTGAAAGCCAACTTAGCCGTCCAACCTATGAAGGATGGATTAAGACAGTTGTGGCTGATGAGCTTACGGCTGATCGCTTGACTATTCGCACACCCTCAATTTTTGCTAAAAATTGGCTGCATAAATATTACGTTCAAAATATTACGGATGCAGTCACAGAAATCCTTGGCTATCCCGTAGAAATCCACATTGAGGCAGCTCCGAGTAGTGAACCGCCCACGGGTCAACCTGAGCTAAATCTTAATCTTGATGGTGCTGAGATTAGTCAAGATGGGATGCTGGAAACTGCGATCGCTGCTGAGGCAGTTCATGCAATGGCGGCAGCAATTCCCGCCACGCTCAATAATGCCCAAAGTCCTCAGTCATCAGATAGCAACGGTCACGTACCACGTCCTAGCAACCTCAATGCTAAATACAATTTCAATCGTTTTGTGGTCGGTTCTACCAATCGCATGGCTCATGCGGCGGCGCTTGCTGTGTCCGAGTCCCCAGGGCGTGAGTTTAATCCTTTGTTTTTATGCGGTGGTGTGGGCTTAGGCAAGACCCACCTGATGCAAGCGATCGCCCATTACCGTCTAGAAATCGAACCGAAAGCAAGAATTGCCTATGTATCAACGGAGCAGTTCACTAACGATCTAATTTCGGCAATTCGCAAAGATAGTATGCAACGATTTCGGGAATTGTATCGTGAGATCGATATGCTGATTGTTGATGATATTCAATTTATCGAAGGTAAGGAATACACTCAGGAGGAGTTTTTCCATACTTTTAATACGCTTTACGAAACAGGTAAACAAATCGTATTAGCTAGCGATCGCCCACCTGCTCAGATTCCGCGTTTGCAAGAACGACTTTGTTCACGATTCTCGATGGGATTGATTGCAGATATTCAAGTTCCAGATTTGGAGACGCGCATGGCTATCTTACAAAAGAAAGCCGAATACGATCATCTCAAAATTCCTGCCGATGTCCTCCATTATATTGCCGCTAGCTATACTTCTAACATTCGCGAATTGGAAGGAGCATTAGTGCGAACTGTTGCCTATATCTCGATTTCGGGATTGCCGATGACGGTGGAAAATGTTGCACCAGTTCTCAATCCTCCCAAAGAACCTGTAGAAGTATCTGCCGAGATGGTTTTGAGCGTAGTTACGGAAATGCTGAATATCGATTTAGCCGATCTATTAGGGAATTCACGCCGCAGAGAAATCAGCCAAGCCCGTCAGTATGTGATGTATCTCATGCGTCAACACACCAATCTCAGCTTACCCAAAATCGGTGAGGCAGTAGGAGGAAAAGACCACACAACCGTGATGTATAGTTGCGAAAAGGTTGCTCAACTACAATCAACTGATGGTGATATCGCACAGTTATTGAGACAATTAAGCGATCGCATCTATCTCGTTGCGCAAACCAAGAATTAGAAAAAAAGAGAAAGCCGACGCTTCGCGTCGGCTTTCTCTTTTGGGTTTTGATTTGTCCTAAAATAAGTGACTATGGCTATACTGTTAGCATTGAACACGACATAATATATTCATCACAATCAATAATCCATGAAAATTAAGTATGCAATTAATCTTCATAAGGCTCTAACATTTGTATTTGTTTTAGCGCTAATGGTAGCTTACAACAATTTCACAATTGCTGTTTTGATTTATCTTGCTCTTCATGGTGGTTACGGTATTCTATGGCTACTCAAGGATCGTTTTTATCCAGATAAACAATGGGAACAGGAAGTTCCAGTTGCAACAGGAATATTTACCTTTTTCGCGATCGGACTTTACTGGATTGCGCCTTTTATCTTAATCAGTAGTGGTTCGCAACCTTCACCTATGTTGATGACTTTGGCAATTTTTATTAATCTATTGGGTGTCTTTTTCGCCTATGGTAGTGACGCTCAAAAATACTACACTCTCAAATATAAAACTGGTTTGATTACGGAAGGCTTTTTTGCTCGTTCTCGCAATCCTAACTATTTAGGGGAAATCTTGATCTATCTAAGTTTTGCGTTATTAGCTCAACATTGGCTTCCTTTCTTGATTCTAGGTGGTTTCATTGCAGGAATCTTTTTTCCCAATATGCTCAAAAAAGATAAATCTCTTTCCCGATATCCTGAATTCGAGGCATATAAGGAAAGATCGGGACTTTTATTCCCTAAGCTATTTCCTACTATACAAACAACTCTCCAAGAGAACTAAAATAGACATCTACAATGACCATACTGAGAGAGATCTCAAGATGGTCATTCAACATTTCCAATAAATTTAGAGAGATAAGATGTGCAGATGATTGATTTTGCCGTAAATGGAACTTTAATGCGAGGGCTAGAATTAAATGGCAACTTGCAGAAGGTGGGAGCAATCTTTGTGAGAGAAGATGTAACAGCACCTATCTATCGGCTTTGGTCGATCGCCGATCGCCATCCTGCGATGTTACGAGTTAGCGAAAATGGTCAAGCGATCGCCTTAGAGATCTGGTCAGTTACTCCCGATGCTTTGGGTGCAATTTTATTGTCTGAGCCTGCTGGGCTATGTATTGGCAAAATTGTTTTAGCCAATGGACAAGAGGTTTTGGGCGTTCTCGGTGAACCATTTTTATGTGAAGGACAAAAGGAAATTACTTCCTATGGTGGTTGGCGAGCTTACACCTCAAGTTAAACCCAAAATCTTTTGGGTATGTTAGAAAGCAACTTGTCGTTGCAACGGAACTTACTCTGAGCATCATAGAGAAAAACAAAGTCAGGACATCTGTGTTTCTATCAGGAAGACCCAACGTAAACAAAACACTCTTAACCGTTTGTGCTATCAAGGGATTGTCAAACCCACATTCCGCTCTTATTTTACTGAAAAAAATATTTAGAAAGCAAATCCTTATACAGCAAGTATTTTGGGCTTTAATCCCAAAAGAATCACTATTTTAACAATTTAAATAATGATTCACTAATAGGAATTACTATCATTAATTTCTCAGGAAATCGCTGAAACCCTCATTGTCTCGTTGTAAATATTTTTAGGCTTCCATTACGAGCGGAATGTGGGGTCAAAAAGACCTATGAGGAGTCTTGTTCATTGGTTTACCAACTAACGGCAAAACGCAGCGGCGGCAAACAACCTCGAACTCAGCACCAGCGGCTTTCGTCCGTCCGCTGCCGTGAAGTGTTGGGCTGCGGTGCTTACGACGAGATTGAAGCGGCTTGAAGTTGTTTTTCAATCGCATCACACGCCACACCAACCCCATTTTCTGCTCGGATGATACCTCCAATTTCTGAAGCTTTAGCTGCATAATTTGGATTTCCTAATAACTGGCGTAATTGCTTGGCTACTTGTTCTGCTGTGTACTGATTTCGAGGAATCGTCCGCGACGTTCCCAAACGTTCAACTCTGGCAGCATTGTCTGGTTGGTCGTGACTATAAGGCATGACTAGGGTTGGACAACCTGCCCGTAATGCCTGAGATGTTGTGCCAATACCGCCCTGATGCACGATCGCACAAGCACGCGGAAAAATTTGAGAATATGGAATATAACTCGTGGTAAAAATTGACTCTGGCAGATCATTGGGAGGAGCATTTTTACCCATCAGCAAAACAGCACGGCGATTCAGTTGCGTTGCAGCTTTAACACTTTCCTGGTAAAAGCGTCCAGGAGCCATGACTGCGGCTGAACCTAAAGTAAAAACGATTGGGGGATCACCCCTATCCAAAAACTGCTGAAGCTCCGGTGCATGTTCTGTCTTACCTTCGCTGCCGTCATAAAATGCAAAGCCAGTGAGTACCGTATTTTCTGCCCAATCGGATTGAGGTTTTGCGAATACTGAAGAGAACAATGCTAATACAAGATACGGTGAATATTTATCATCAATAAATGGATTCCCTGTCAGAGGTGGCAAGCCGATCTCGCTCCGCAATTGGTGGATTGGCACTGCCCAAGACTTAGACAATACTTTTGATAATTGAATTATGCCCCGGTTAGCCAGAGAGCCTAGCCCCCGTAGCTTGGCAAGAAATGGCAGTACAGGCAAAACGGATGGGTCATAAACCGAAAGAAATGAGGCGGGCTGTAGAACTGCAAACGCCCACGGAATTTCTAATTTCTCTGCTACCAATCGAGCCGCTACAACTCCTTCACCTGTAATGATGAAATCTGCATCTTCAGCACTATCCATCAAATCGGTATAGGTTTCACGTAAATTCGCACAAACCCAATTTTTGATGACATACTCTGTACCCGTTTTCAGATCCATCATCCGTGCCATTTCTTGTGGATCATTAAGCGCAGTGTTGTCAGGGCACATCCGACGAAACTCGAAACCGAGAGCTTCAATTTTGTCCTGGTATTCTTTATGGGTCGCAAACACGACATCATGACCGCACTTTCGTAGTTCAATCGCGATCGCAATTTTGGGATGCAAATCCCCAAAAGATCCAATGGTGGTTAAAACAATTCGGCTCACTACTGCGCCTCTCAGCTAATGACACCGTATAGAGTGCTTGTTTGATTTTAAAGCCTCGCTGCTCCCACAGTGAAATTGGAGTACCGCCCTCACTAAGATATGAAGCAGCCCAACGTTTGAGTTGAACCGCATTAGCTACGCTAAGCGGTTAACTAGAAGTCGTTTTCATGTCGGTTCCAACGACTTGTTCTATCTGCCGCTTTTCATAATTTTATCATATGCTGTCAAGTTCTATTTAAGCGGCGATAGAACTCTGTATTAGACTGAATTTTTCTGTCTAATACTACTATAAGGTGATTAGGCTGAAAGTCAAGTTTCTGGCTAATCACCCTAATAGGGTTGTTATACAGAAAAATTCTGGCTAATTACCTAAATAGCGTGTTAGCCCGACGATATCATGTATTATTTAGGCTAGTTATTTCATCATTTCATTCATTATGCATCTCAATCGTGGCGGTAAGGGCGTGATTAGTCCGCTTGATCACTATCTATAACAAACTGGCAACTGCAAACAAGAAGGATAATCAGCACCATAAAAAATTTGCTGTGTTGCTTCCACCAAGTCACTGACTGTCGCCTCTGACGGTAACTTCTGCGTATTAGAATGTCGCTCGATCGCTGGAAAAGCAGAACTGGCGATCGCAACACCAATACGATGCCCTTGAGCAAAATTCTGACAGGTTGGACGTAGCTTAATGCGATATTCATTCACCACATCCGATTCAATCCATTCAGGCTTAGTCCATGATTTACGGAACTTAGCGCGTAAAACACCCATCGATACCAGCATTTGCTTACCGTCTGGATAAATATCTAAGAGCTTAATCACCCAATCAGTATCAGGAGCCGTGGTGGCAGCATAGAGAACAAATTCGGGAATACCTGCGATCGCTATCTCTTCAACCAGTTCTGCACTCTCATACACTAATACATCCCAACGATGGTGCACATTGCGCTGATCATAGAATCCGTAGGGAGTAGCAGGGTTAGGATTGCGAGGATCGTAGACATAGATATCAGGTAATTGGTGATTGGTGATTGGTGATTGGCCGCTTAGTTGTTTTTGAGCAGAGAGATAGAGTATTTTCGTATGAGGATTTTTTTGGAATTCTGGTAAATCTAGCCAGTGATTTTTGCCCATCAAGAACATCTGCACAGGATTGCGATCGCAAATTCCATTCTCAATTCCCTTTAACCAAAAATCAAACCAATCCACTTGCAATTGATCAATTTTAGAAACAGCCGCTTCACCAAAATCAATCTCGCCAACTTTAGGTAGCCAAGGCATGTGCTGCCAAGGTGCAACTACTAAATGCTGTGGTTTTGTCGTTGCAGATTTGGCTTGGTGGTAGGTGTTAATCGTCGCCTCAATGAAAATATCTGCCCATCCCGCAATGTGTAAAGCAGGCAAATCATAGCGATCGAAATAACTCAGAGGATTTAGCTGTTGCCAATATTGATCATCAGCTTGCTGGTTTCCAATCCAATCAAAAAAGAATTGACCAAAATCTCCAAAAGACTCATTCTTAAATAATTCTATTTCACTTAATGGCACTGTCTCTAACCATTTAGAGATCTGCTTTTGGGCTTCAAACAGGTTAGTAGCTTGTGGTTCTTTTTTTAAATACCATGCTCGATTTTGAGCTAGCTGCAAAGCCCAACCCAAGTCAAAATCTAGACAAAGAGCACCACCAAAATAAAACCAACCATGATATAAATCCGCCGTCGCCATAGTCGGACAGATCGTCACAAGTCCTTCAGGTTGTCTTACAGCCGCTTGAAATTGAGTTACCCCCTGATAGGAAAATCCATACATTCCTACCTTGCCACTACTGCCTTCTAGTTCCTTTGCACACCATTCCACTGTGTCAAATCCATCATCATATTCACTGACAAATGGATAGAACTCACCCTCAGAAGTACCACAACCACGCACATCTTGGATCACGACAATATAGCCTTGGCTAGCATACCAACTGGGATGAGCATAGGTGCAACTAGAGGCGATCGCTCGACCATAGGGCAAGCGCATCAATAGCACTGGTAGAGGCGTATCAACATTTTTGGGTCGATAAATGTCAGCCGTCAAGTTAAGGCGATCGCGCATGGGGATCTTGACTTGACGCTGGACATTAACTTGAGAATGGAATGAAGTTAATTTAGGAGGCATGGAGATATCCTAGTCCTGTTCCCAATCAGGGAAGATCTTTCTGATTTCAATTAAGAGATCATCAAGTTCTTCTAAGGCTTGGATCACATCAATGCTCAAGCTACCCAAATTATCTTTGAGAGACAATTGCACTAATAATTCGCGCTTGCTAGCGATCGCCACAAATCTTTCTTTTAGAGCTTCAGGAGTAGACATATCTCAGGTTTTAGTAAGTTGTTTTGACTAGGATTTAAGTAATATTTTAGCTCAAAAGCTATAGTCCGTAATTCTGTGCTTATTTTGGACTAAATAGCCAGCCTTTTTTCCAAAAGTAAAATAGCAATCCACCAGAAATAGACATAATCACCAGCCAAAAGAACGGATATCCCAACGGCATCTTTAATTCAGGCATATTCCATGGAATATCTGTATCAAAGTTCATCCCATAGACTCCCGAAACGAAAGTAAGGGGAATAAATACCGTTGAGATAACAGTCAGAAAGCGCATGATCTCATTGGTACTATTGCTCAAAGATGATAGGTAAATATCCATCAAGTTGGCGGCAAGTTCACGATAGGTCTCAACCATGTCCATTACCTGTACCGTATGGTCATAGCAGTCTCTCAAGAAAACCCTTACCTCGCGATCAATCAAAGGGCTTTCTTCGCGAATTAGAGAATTAATTGCGTCTCGCTGCGGCCAAATTGCACGACGGAGCAACAAAAGTTCACGCTTGATTTTATGGATTTTATCGAGAGTTTGGCGGGTGGGATTTTCCACCACTTCATCCTGCAAATCTTCGAGACGTTCGCCGTAGTCCTCTAGCACAGGGAAAAATCCATCAACGATCGCATCAATTAGAGCATAGGCAAGATAATCAGCCTTTTGCGATCGGATTACCCCACGATTGCGATGGATGCGCTGACGAATTGGCTCAAATACGTCGTTTTCAGGTTCTTCTTGGACGGTGAGGATGTAGTTTTTGCCTAGGATTAAACTTACCTGCTCATCATAAAAACCCCGCCCATCTTCACGGCTCGTCACCATATGCAAAATGATCAATTCCTGATCCTCAAAGCTCTCAACCTTGGGACGTTGAGGAATATTGACAATATCTTCAAGAACTAATTCATGTAATTTAAACACTTTGCCTAAACGCTTCAAGACTTCTTCAGAACCCAAGCCTTGCACATCTACCCATGAGACTGAGTGGCTATCTAGGTAAGGAAAGCAATCTTCGGGCGTAGCAAGCTGAATGCCTAGAGCTTCATCGGCATTGTAATCAATCAAAAAGATATTGGGAATAGTCGCATCTTCATCAATGATCAGCGTTCCAGGTGGACTACCTGGTTCGGGTTCATTGAAGTCATAAAATTCCAATTCTTCATCATTTTCTTCAGAATCATCTTCGATGGGACTAGGCTTAAATCTGGCAGGGTTGTGAAGCATGGTGAAGCGGTCATGAAATACACTTGTCAGTGTGCCACATTGTTAAGCCAAGTTCGTCTATGAAAACGCGGATAGTATAGGATTTATAGCAACTACAGCAATTTTCGATCAAACGAACCACAAGAAATTTTTTGAAAGGGTTGCTTTGCAACCCTTTCAAAAAATTTCTTGGTTTAAGCCTGAGCGCAAAGCACTGTAACAAAAGGGTTGTCATACTCTTGTGAGTTAAAACCAAACCCAGTAAGGGTTTAAAAACAAAAAATAGCTACGCCATTTTTTGTTTTGGTACTATTTCTGAGCAGTCTCCCTTCAATTACTGGGATTACCATTTTTTAGTCTATGAAATACAAAAGAAATTTAAGCAAGATCAATAAATTTAATTTGTTGACGATCGCCTCTCTTACGGTTTTAAGCACAGCTTTTGCAGGGAAAGCGATCGCTGGATCTTTACCAGATCAAATTCTGTGGGGCAAACCTACCTGTGATGTGAGCAAGGCGGAAATTTTACGAAAACATGAATTGCGAAAATCAGCTTTAGTCATAAGTCCTAGTAACCCTAATGCTCAATCGCAATATCAGGCTATTGTCCAAAAACATAAGTCAGAATTACAAGCCTGCCGCGATCTCAGCAAACCCCAAACGCAAGCCACTTGGGTAAGGCTATATCCCAATGATGTTAAGTCAGGCGTTTTGGAGGATGTTTTCGACAAAATGGCAAATCGTGGCTATAACCAAGTTTTTGTCGAAGTTTTCTATGATGGTCGCGTCTTACTACCTGTTGCCGATAATCCAACACCTTGGCGATCGGTGATGGAGGAAGCAGTCAAGGCAGGGGAAGTGCCTGCGGATTATGATCTATGGCAACGGGCGATCGAGATCGGTAGAGAAAGGGGCATCAAAGTTTATGGTTGGTCATTTGCCATGAATTTTGGCTATGGCTATAGCGAAATCAAGGGTCGCTCAGGGGCAGTTGCAATTAATGGCAAAGGGGAAAATAGTATTGCCAATACCAATTTTGATCGCAACTTGGTTAGCAATGGGCGTGCCTTTTATGAAGATGCCTATGAAGTTGATCATTTATTTGCTGATCCCTATAGCGCGATCGCCAAAGCCGATCTGACAGCCGTAGTCAAAGCTTTGATGAAACGCAATCCTGACGGGATGGTATTTGACTATGTGCGCTATCCCACTAATTCCACTGGTGAATTAATCAATAGCGTCAAGCAGCTTTGGATTCATGGACAGTCTTCGCGATCGGCTTTGCTCAATAGCATTGACAATAAAAATGTGCGAGAGCTAATGGCGCTCTATCTCCAAAATGGGGATCTCACGGCTGATGATGTGATTCAGACTGAGAAGAAAATGACGGAAGCAATCAAAGTGCAACCGACTAATATTAAAAATCCTAGGGAAACTGCCACAATCACGAAGAGACTTCTTTGGAATATCGCCACTAACCACGCCTATCAAGGGGTGATTAATTTTGTGAATGCAGTTACCATTCCACTCCAGCAAAATAATATGCCGATTGGTACAGTTTTCTTCCCCGGTGGCAATCGTACTGAGGCAGGTCGGTTCGATCCTAAAATGCAACCATGGGATCGTTTCCCCAAATTCATGGAGCGTCATCCGATGACCTATGCCCTATGTGAGGATGGTCAATGCGTTGCGGAACAGGTCGCTGAGGTTGTCCGCCAATCTGCACCTGAGACTTTAGTTTGTCCAGTTTTAGCAGGAACTTGGGGACAGGGCTTTGATGGACATCCTAGCTTTGAGATTCAAACGCGAGCTATCCTTGCTAGACAACCAAAGATTAATTGCATTAGTCACTTTGTCTATTCATGGATGGAACCCGAAAGCGATCGCCTTCGCAAATTTGGAAAAGCAACTGGTTTGGAACCAGCAACTATTCCTAACTAAACTCAAAGGGAACCTATTTAAACG
Organism: Pseudanabaena sp. SR411; assembly: GCF_002251945.1. Classification (GTDB taxonomy): domain Bacteria; phylum Cyanobacteriota; class Cyanobacteriia; order Pseudanabaenales; family Pseudanabaenaceae; genus Pseudanabaena. The sequence continues at coordinate 11,163 of NZ_NDHW01000194.1, read as the reverse complement.
AGCAAGAATTACGAGAAACTGTAGAAGAAGGCTTTCGTCAGGCTATTAACCAAGCATTCTTATACAACCATTACCGCTCTAACGAACCACAAGAGATTTTTTGAAAGGGTTGCTTCGCAACCCTTTCAAAAAATCTCTTAGTTTGGGTTTAAGCGCAAAGTGCGGCAAATTAATGAGGGAATATATAGATAGCAACGTGAGAGATAGCTAGGACTAATCAAAACTTACCTTGCTATGGATAAGCAAGAAATATGCGATCGCGCTATGATGTCAATCTCATCATTCTTAGATAACTAATCAAGGACAATTATGAGCGCGATCGCCATTGATTTTGGTAGTAGCAATACCGTGATTGCACGATGGAATATTGCTACGGAACAGCCTGAAACGATGATTTTTGGCAATCTTAATCGTCCTGCACCTTTAAATGGGCTTGTGCCATCGTTGGTATATGTGCAGAATGCCGCAGCAGAAATAGTCGAAATCGGTCAGCGCATTATCGATCAAGGCAAAGATCGCACTCAACCAAGATTATTTAATCAAATCAAGCGGCGGTTAGTGGCAAATGTCAATTATGTTCCTCAACTTGATGGCGTGAAAGTGACACCTGAATGGTTAGGCAATCAATTTTTACGCGAAATATCAAAGGAACTGAGATCGCAACAAATCTTTCCATCGGAAATCATCTTGACTGCGCCCGTACAGTCTTACGAAAAATATTTGCGCTGGCTAGAGGAATGTAGTAATGCGATATTCGCACCAAATTTACCGACATTGCCAACACCTCGGATTCGGATTCTTGATGAACCAACGGCGGCAGCACTCGGTTATGAAGCGATCGCACCTAGTGCATTAGTGTTAGTCATCGATTTTGGTGGTGGGACATTGGATTTATCACTGGTGCGGCTGCCAAAGAGTGAAAATGTCGCAAAATGGGGAGAGCAAATTGGTGTCAATCGCAGTGAATGGACAGAACATCAAGCAGAAGCGATCGCCAAAACTGGATATACAATTGGCGGTGAAGATATCGATCAATGGTTAGTCCAAGATTATTTAGAAGGATGTGAAGATAGCACTAATGGAAGTGAAACAAATAATCTGAGTGTTCTTAAATTTTTAATGGAACGAATTAAAATCAATCTTTCGGAAGTAGAAACTACCTCAGAAATCTTTTTTGATATAACTACGAATTCTGCGAAAGAAATTACCTATACTCGTCAGCAATTAGAAAAGTTATTAGACCACAAAGGCTTTTATCGGGTTCTCCAATCAGCGATCGATGAATTAATCAATCGCGCTTTTAATAAAGGAATTCTCAAAGGTGATATTAAACATATTCTCTTAGTTGGTGGTTGTACATTGATTCCATCGGTAGTTTCGTTCGTCGAAGACTATTTTAAAATGGGGAAAGTCTATAGCCATAAGCCCTTTGAGGCGATCGCCCATGGAGCTTTGATGCTCAGTCAAGGTGTGAGCCTTCAGGACTATCTCTTCCATTCCTATGCGATCCGCTATTGGGATCGTGCTATGGAGCAATGGAAATATCAACCACTATTTCGGCGTGGTCAAGTTTATCCGACTCGTCGTCCCGTAGAGTTATTACTTAGGGCAACTCAACCCAATCAATCCGAAATTGCTCTTACTATAGGTGAGTTAGAAAGTCGTCCCTCAGGGGCAGCAGAGATCAGTTTTAACGGCGATCGCCTTGTGATGCAATTCGATCAAAAAGCTAAAGAAACTTTTCAGCCATTACAATCTGACGCTAATGGGGAAGGAATGCCACAGGCGATCGCTATGCTCGATCCTCTTGGTCAGCCAGACTGTGATCGGCTCAAGGTTTTATTTAGCATTAGTGAAAATCGCGAGTTATTGGTCACGGCGATCGATCTACTCACTCAACGCCAATTATTAACTAATTATCCTGTCGCTAAATTGCAATGAGATAAACAATGGCTAAGCCATTGTTTATCTCATCTTAAAGCGCTAGCTCCAATAAAAAGCCCACTCGGCTGTCATAGATTAAAGGCGATCGCCGCCATTCGATTTTTGTCCCCAAGCGTAAATTATTCGTAATCGCATAACTAGAAGAGAATGTAGTCGTACTCATCTCCAGATTGCCACTGGGATCAGTAAAAGTATGGCTCAGCCGCAAATCCGAACTATGGGGAGATAAAACTAAAATTCCCTGTAATCCCAAATCTAATCCTGAAATTTGGGGACGATCTAGTTGATTAAATTGGCGATATCCCACAATCGGCGAAATATTCCAATAGGAACCCAATGGCAACACATAGTAACGAATATTTGCTTGGAGTTCACTTTCACGACCACTAAACTCAGTCTGATAGCTACCACTGACCGTCAAAGGCGATCGCCCCACAAACAGATCTTCAACCCCAGCCTCAACCCCCAAAGAATGATCCCGTGATGTAAGCCCAACCCGCAGCTTTGTATTAAAGCTAGGCATATTATAAATATCTTCTAAAAGATTAGGTGGTTGCTCCAACCAACGCTGCAATACAGGGCTACTCTCGATTACTTGGCGATCAATTTCTAAATCATTGGCACGCTGTGACATTTTGGCATCGCCATAGGCTGCGGTGCTAATACCAAAGTAAGAAATTGCAGCTATCGCGATCGCCCAAGTTTTTGTCATAAATTTTCAGACTGTCTGCCAAAGGTTAAATTAATAAGTAAGCATACATAGACAATTATGCACGCATATTCTCGTATTCAGTCCCTAGATTCAACCGCCAAAATACCTTTTAGTCCTCAATTATGAAAGGCGGCGCAAAGCGTCGTCTTTCATATTGAGGACTATTTTTAGCCAAAGTAGCAACAGCTATAGTCTTGAGTAGCACTAAACACTACTAGAAGTTTTTGACTATCCTAGTAATATCTGGTGCAAAATCCTATAGGCAATAAAGGGAGATAAAAATGCGTAGATCAGGTTGGTTTGTCGGTTGGATTTTGCTCAGCATATCTATTAGCCCCACAGGGTGGGCACTAGACAAATCATCAGATCGCCAAGGCATTGATGCACGTACCTTACAAAAACCACCCTATAACTTGACTGGCAAAGACATATTTATTGGACAAGTTGAGCTAAGTCGTCCTAGTCGTTTTGCTGTAGATAAAATTTCCAATAAACTTTTGCAACTCGATCGCATAATTGTCCAACCTTACGAAGTCTTTTTTCGTGATGGTAAAGCAATCCCCAATCGCAATGTTGATGATCACTCCGCCCAAGTTGCCGCAGTAATCATTAGCCAACATAAAATTCGGCGCGGTATTGCCCCAGATGCTAGATTGCTATCTTCGGCATATTCCCAACGCCGCCAAGATGGACAACCTGAAGCCTGCATTGCTGCTCAGCATGTCGCTCGACAATATAACAGCACCGTTCGCGCCATCAATTTTAGCTTTGGTGAACTCCTCAGCGAAGACCCTCGCCCCAAAGCCACACTCGATGGGGGCGCTTTACTAACCCTATGTGTTGATTGGGTAGCAGCTACCTATAACACTTTGCCTGTTGTGGCTGGGAACCAAGGCAAAGGCGGTATACCCATTCCCACCGATCTTTATAACGGCTTTACAGTTGGGTTTACTCGTGAAGTCAATGGTATTTATCGTCAACTCGATCGCGGCAATCTAATTGATGAGCCATATCTCGATCGCAACAGTAATGGCAAATTCGATCAAGGTGAAGTCTTTAGCGACCTGAATAAAGATCAGAAATGGACGGCAGGAGTTGAAAGCCCCATTGATGGCAGAAGATCGATGGCGATCCTAGCCCCCGGCAATAACCTCCAACTACCTACCTTGCAGGGTAAATTCAAAAATGCTAATGGCTCTAGTTTTGCGACTCCCCATGTTGTTGGGGCGATCGCCCTATTACATGAATATGCTAATCGTCAAATTGCAAGCGGCAAATGGAGCATTGACGCACGTCGCCATGAGCTAATCAAAGCAGTATTAATTAACTCTGTTGACAAGATCCAAGATCGCGGTGATGGCAAAATCCTTGGTATGTCTAAGACCATTCTTGATGCGTTTGGTAAAACATGGATCGACACTGAAGCCTATCCGAATCAAGAAATTCCCCTCAGTCGGAGTCTTGGCGCAGGGCAACTCAATGCCTATCGAGCGTTTCAGCAATATCAAGCAGGACAGCAATCTCCCATCAATGGATCAGGTAATATTTCGGCGATCGGCTGGGATACAAATATTGTCGAAGTTGATAAATACCAAGAATATGTTTTTAGCGATCCACTGGTTGCTGATAGCTTTATCTCGGCAACCTTAACTTGGGATCGTCAAGTCAAGCTTAATGACAAAAATGGTAATGGATTATTTGATATTGGCGAAGGCTTTACCGATCAAGGTTTTAATAAAATTGAGTTGTACTTAATGCGATCGCCCGATACCGATATTTCTCAAAGTATCTGGTCATCGGTAAGTCAAATTGACAACTTACAGCATATTTTCATAAAAATCCCCACCACAGGCAAATACAAACTCAGAGTTGTATTTAAATCACCCCAGACAAATAACTTAAATCAGCGCTACGGCTTAGCTTGGTGGGCAAAATCCATATAAAAAAGCCTCGCGACGCGAGGCTTTTTTATCCTAAAACATAACGTAATGCTCCGCTTTAAAAGTTTGTGCAGCGCAATGCGCTGCACAAACTAACTTTGAGAGAGGGTTTGCGTAGCAAACCCTCTCTCAAAGCCGAAAAATAAAAGCCTTGCTTAGCAAGGCTTTTATTTTTCGGCTTGTAAATTTTGCAAGCTTAACCCGAACTTAGTTTATTTAGGTGCAGCCGCGTTGGGGCGCACAAAAGCAGCATCCACAAAACCTAGCTCAAACAACTGCTGATAAGCTTGTGAACCCAAATCGCGAGTAGGGGCTTGGCTACGAATCAACTGAATTAGCAAAGGTACGGCTAGTTCAGGCTGATTTTTAGCCCGATAGACTACAGCAAGCTGATAGGTCGCCTCATCACGTAACTGAGCCGTTTGTAGAGCCTTGCGACGATGACTATCAGAAATGCGATTGTCAATTCCTGAAAAGCTCGTCGTTAACTCTTGATAAAAATTTGATAACTGGTTAAACACTTGACGGGCATCTTGCAACTTAGTGACAGCTTGATCGTAATTTTGCTGACTAATTGCGGTCATTGACTCCGACATCAATCGCTGTCCACCCGAAATACTAAACACACTACTCTCAAGAGAATTGGGCTTAGTCGGCTCTACAGGCTGAGCTTGGGGAGAAGCGACGGGCTGTGACTGGGCTAGAAGTTGTTCTGCTGAAGCAGAATTTGGCGCGATCGCTCCTAGAGACAGCAAAGCAGCAGAGACAAGAGAAGCAACTGCGGCTGGGAAAGCAAACTGAAACGGGCGAGGCTTAGCGAAAGATGTGGACATAGGTTGCAAATTCTGGATGCTCACAAAAAGTAATGAGTTTTAGGTGACCACTTAGTTCTAAAAAATAAATTTAAAATTAAAGATTTAATTTAAGTTTTTAATTTAATTTTTTAAGCATTCGTCTAAAACTTTTTGCTATGGTAACACCCCACCATAGACGAAATACCTATTAAAAGTATCCGCCAAAAAGTATAGGAGGGTGATTTACGCTGCCACGCATCTATTTGTTGAAGAGTTGTAAAGCAAATGTGACATCTTGCGTGATATGCTTAGCAACGGTGTAGGCAGCTACATCCAAGTTTTTGGACACCCATTTTCGTTACTATTCTCAGTAACAGTTCTTCACTCAAATCACTCAAATAATCAGCAAATTTCGCTAAAAAGCAGCCGCTAAAAGTCAACAGTGAAGATCATTCCCGCAAAAAACAGTACAGCGACCCAGACGGTTGTAGAAAACTCATCCACATCAGTCTCTGATGGCATGGAAGAGTACAACCGCCTCAAGTTTACGCTGTTAGTACTTACGATCGCTTCTGGAGTCATTATTGGCTTAGCAGTGTGGTTTTGGTATGGATGGAAGATCGCTCTCAGTTATGCTGTTGGGGCATTGGTTGGCGCGGTTTATCTCAGAATGTTGACCAAGAGCGTAGACCGATTGGGTGGTGAGTCCAACCGTCTCGGATTTTCTCGCCTTGGTTTATTTGTAATTCTGATTGCGATCGCTGCCAAATCAGATCAATTGGAAATTCTGCCCGCATTCTTCGGCTTTATGACCTATAAAGTAGCTGTTTTAGTGATTCTTGCTCAAGATTTGAGCAATGGGTTCCATTCTCGCTGATTTGACCTCCTACAGGTTGTAACATATCGAACATGATTGATCCAGTATCTTTTGGCTATGCAATGAGCCATCAAACCAGTCTTGCCGCGCTAGAAGTGGGCAAACACTTTTATTGGCAGTTCGGTAACTTTACGGTACATGGTCAAGTATTAATCGTGAGCTGGGTTGTAATGGGTGCAGTACTAGTTGCTGGACTTATTGGAGCTAGCACCGCTAAAGCTGACCAGCGTGTTCCCGCAGGTTTTCAAAATTTCATGGAATATGCTCTGGAATACGTTCAGGGCATCGCTAAAGACCAGATTGGCGAAAAGCACTATAGAGAATGGGTGCCATTTGTTGGTAGTCTATTCTTGTTTATCTTCGTATCAAACTGGTTAGGAGCGCTAGTTCCTTGGAAATTGATCGAATTGCCAGAGGGCGAACTTGCTGCCCCGACAAGCGACATCAATACCACGATCGCCCTAGCATTATTAGTCTCCCTAGCCTATTTCTATGCTGGATTGAGCAAGCGTGGTTTGGAATACTTCACTAGATATGTCCAAGCCTCTCCGTTTCTCCTTCCTTTATGGGTTCTTGAAGATTTCACAAAACCCCTTTCTCTAAGCTTCCGTCTTTTCGGAAACATCCTTGCGGATGAGCTGGTTGTGGGGGTCATGGTTCTCCTCGTGCCTTTGTTTGTGCCTCTGCCATTGATGATTCTGGGATTATTTACCAGTGCCATCCAAGCATTGATTTTTTCTACGCTGGCAGCGTCATACATCGGTGAAGCGATGGAAGGACATGGTGATGAAGGACATGAACATTAAGTTCATTTACTTCAAAATAATTGATTCAAGCGATTGATTCGGGAAGTTTACTTCCCATATATGTAAACCAATAACAATAATCTAAGAAAGGAAAAAGAACGTGATTGATCCATTAGTAGCCTCAGCATCCGTAATCGCCGCTAGTATCGCCGTTGGTCTTGGTGCAGTTGGACCTGGTATTGGTCAAGGTACAGCAGCAAGCCGTGCTGTAGAAGGTATTGCTCGTCAGCCTGAAGCTGAAGGCAAAATCCGTGGCACACTATTGTTAAGCTTGGCTTTCATGGAAGCTCTTACTATTTACGGTCTGGTTGTTGCCCTCGTATTGCTATTTGCTAACCCCTTCGCCTAATAGCTCTAGCATCACAAAGAAGCTAAGTATAGCCATCCTGTAATTGTGGATCATCCTTAGCTTCTTTGTACATCTAGATAATCGCCTTTGGTGATTGCAATTCGTAATCGCACTAGAAAGAGTGATGTTTCAGCAATATAACTATGACAATTTGGAACCTTTTTTCAACTGTTCTCATGGCTGCGGAAGCAGTAGAACATAAAGGCGGCTTGTTTGATATCAATGCCACGCTTCCAATTATGGCGGTGCAGTTTATTGTTTTCGTAGCGCTTCTCAACGTTATTTTCTTTAAGCCTCTAACCAAAGCGATCGACGATCGCGATGATTATGTTAGAGACCAAATTATCGGAGCAAAAGAACGCCTCGAAAAGTCAGAACTAGTTGTTAAGCAATATGAGCAAGAGCTTGCTACTGCTCGTAAAGCGACTCAAAACATTTTGGCTACCGCTCAAGCGGATGCAAACAAGATTCGTAAAGAACGTATTGATGCTGCTGTTGCTGAGGCGCAAGCCAAAGTTGCCAGCGCAAAAGCAGAAATCGACAAGCAAAAGCAGGATGCTACTGCATCTTTGGATGCGGAAGTGGAGTCTCTCAGTCGCCAAGTTCTAGAAAAGCTGCTAGGTAACTTAGTAAGATCCTAGTTTTAGTCTTTATATTCCTAGATAGTTCTTGTCTGGCTTCTTGCCATTGAGTAATAGAAATAACGTTTATGATTAGAAATTTCGTCTTACTTGCAAGTGAAGCGGTAGAGCATTCAGGATTCGGACTAAACACCGATATTCTGGAAACTAACGTAATCAACTTAGTGATCGTTATCGGTCTTTTGATCTATGCAGGTCGCGGTTTCTTAGGCAAAATTCTCTCAGCGCGTTTGGAGTCTATCCAAACGGCGATCTCTGATGCAGAAAAGCGCCAAAAGGATGCATCGGATAAGCTAGCAGTACAACAAGGAAAATTAGCACAAGCCAAAACTGAAGCTGATAACCTACGTCAACAAGCTGAAGCTGATGCAAAACACGCGGCTGATTTAATTTTGGCAACGGTTGATGCAGATATAGCGCGGTTGCGTGAATCTGCCGATCAAGAGATTGCTACCGAACAAGATCGTGTAATCGTGCAGTTGCGTCAGCAAGTTGCCGAAAAAGCTCTTGCAAGTGTGCAGTCTTACTTTGATCGCGGTTTGAGTGAAGACACTCAGATTGAATTGATTGACCGTAGCATTGCCCTTTTGAGTTCTGACTAGGAGAAAACATGAAATCTAGTTCTGTTAGTCAAGCAGTTGTGTCTCCCTACGCTGAGGCTTTGATGTCTTTAGCGCAGGATCAGAATAATTTGGATGCGATCGCTAAAGATGTGCGCTTTGTTGGCAACACTCTTAGTGATTCTGTTGAGTTAAGCCAACTTTTTGCTAGTCCCCTAATTGGCGCAAATGTCAAAAAAGGTGTAATTGAAAGTGTGTTTGGTTCGCAAGTTGATGCTGTCACCAAAAGTTTTTTGCTTCTATTAGTAGATCGCAAACGTATTGCTTTTCTCGGTGAAATCATCAGTGAGTTCAAGTCATTGTTGCGTGTAATCGATCAAGTTTCCCTTGCTGAAGTTACATCGGCTTTGAAATTGAGCAGAGCGCAAGAAGACACTATTTGCGATCGCGTCAAAGCGATGACCAAATCAAAGAGTGTCGAGCTAGCTGTGACCATTAACCCTGATTTAATCGGTGGTGTAATCATCAAAGTTGGCTCTCAAGTAGTAGATGCCAGTATTCGTGGACAACTACGCCGACTAAAAAGCAGCCTAACCGCAGGCGTTTAGAAGTAAAAAGGTAAAAGGAAAAGGGAAAAAGTAATTACTAATTCCCTAACGCCAATTATCAAAAGCTAATAGCTAATAGCTAATAGCTAAATCCCCAAAATATTAAAAACAAATCGATCGCTGATAACTGGTAAAACACAACTATGGTTAGCATCAGACCTGACGAAATAAGCAATATTATCAAGCAGCAAATTGCTAATTATAACCAAGAGCTGCAAGTTTCCAACGTTGGTACTGTCCTGCAAGTCGGTGACGGTATCGCTCGTGTCTACGGCTTGGAACAGTGCATGGCTGGCGAGTTGCTGGAATTTGAAGATGGTACTGTCGGCATTGCGCTGAACCTTGAAGAAGACAACGTTGGTGTTGTGTTGATGGGTGAAGGTCGTAAAATCGCTGAAGGTAGCTCGGTAAAAGCAACTGGTCGCATTGCCCAGATTCCCGTAGGCGAAGCATTTATTGGTCGCGTTGTTGATGGGTTGGCTCAACCTATCGATGGCAAAGGCGAAATCAAAGCAACCGAAACTCGCTTAATCGAATCTCCTGCTCCTGGCATTATTGCTCGTAAATCCGTATTTGAACCTCTACAAACAGGTATTACCGCGATCGATGCGATGATTCCTGTTGGTCGTGGTCAGCGCGAATTGATCATTGGTGACCGCCAAACTGGTAAGACCTCCGTTGCCGTAGACACAATCATCAACCAAAAAGGTTTGGATTGTATCTGCGTATATGTAGCGATCGGGCAAAAAGCTTCTACCGTTGCTAACGTAGTTAACAAGCTCCGCGAAAGTGGCGCAATGGAATACACGATCGTCGTTATGGCAAGCGCCAACGATCCTGCTACCTTGCAATACCTCGCTCCTTACACTGGCGCAGCTTTGGCTGAGTACTTCATGTACAAAGGCAAAGGCACTTTGATCGTATATGATGACTTGTCCAAACAAGCTCAGGCTTATCGCCAAATGGCTCTCTTGCTCCGTCGCCCACCAGGTCGTGAAGCATATCCTGGAGACGTATTCTACTTACACTCTCGCTTGCTCGAACGTGCTGCGAAGTTGAGTGATGAACTCGGTGGTGGATCGATGACCGCATTGCCCATCATCGAAACCCAAGCTGGTGACGTATCGGCTTACATTCCTACCAACGTAATTTCGATTACCGACGGTCAAATCTTCTTATCCTCTGACTTGTTCAACGCTGGTATTCGTCCTGCGATCAACCCTGGTATTTCGGTATCCCGTGTTGGTTCGGCAGCACAAATCAAGGCAATGAAACAGGTTGCAGGTAAGATCAAACTAGAACTAGCTCAGTACGATGACCTCGTAGCTTTCGCTCAGTTCGCGTCTGACTTGGACAAAACCACTCAAGCTCAACTAGCTCGTGGTCAGCGTCTCCGTGAAATTCTCAAGCAACCTCAATACTCTCCATTGCCTGTATGGGATCAAGTTGCGATTATCTACACCGCAATTAATGGATATCTTGATGAATTGGAAGTTGAGCAGGTTGGCGCATTCAACAAGGGTTTGCGTAACTACTTGGCAACCAGCAAGCCTAAGTATTCTGAAATCGTGAAGTCTGAAAAGACCTTGACGAAGGATGCTGAAGCAATCTTGAAGGAAGCGATCGCTGAATACAAGAAAACGTTTTTGGCTTCTGTCTAATCCACAAATAAGCTAGTAAAAAAGAGGGCATATGCCCTCTTTTTTAGTGAACAATTAGTGGTGCGTGGCTTCGCCGCGCACCACTAATTATTTGCGTGTTTTTTGGGTGGGAAGGAAGTAAACGGCATAGAAAAGGAAATCATGAAGTTTGATATAGCTTCAACAAAAAAATTCACAGTACTTGATGTTTGCGATTTTGTAAGTGTCAACTTCTATGCTCGTTTAATTAGAGGCATGGGATTGAATTGTATTGAATTAGTTTACAGCGAAA
>NZ_NDHW01000193.1 GCF_002251945.1 Pseudanabaena sp. SR411 | reverse complement strand
ATCAAGATGGTTTTTGTGAGGTTCATTGCAATACTATGGAGGGCATTTGGGTTGGTTTACGCAATTTTCTGCGTCCCTTTCGCGGTATTCACAAGAAGTATTTGTATCTGTATGTAGCCATGTTCGAGTGGGCATACAATCTACGTTGGATTGATTTTGACTTCCTGCGTCGGCTTCTTTTCCCTCCTTCCACCTATTTACCTAGATGAGCGACACATTTTACTTAATAGTCTTCGCAAAACTGCAATCTTCCTCACTCCATTATCATCGGCTTCTGCGAACAATAGAAATAGAATCTTTAACAAACTAGTTAAACTTTCGCGATAGGAAGCTGCAAACCTAGCGCTAATTCTTGATTAATCCCAAAACACAAAAATGCGACGATACTTTTATGTTTTGGGATTACAGCAATTTCCGATCAAAAGAATCAAAAGAATTTCTATAAAAATGTTGTTCTGCAACATTTTTATAGAAATTCTTGATTTGGGTTTGAGCGCAAAATGCCTAATTAATTTGGCGTGTCATCAAATTAGCAAGATTAGCTAAAGCCTTGAAACCGCGTTTCATTTTTTGCTTACGTTGAATCTTGCGAAGAATGTTGACCACAGCCTCTAGGTCATGGGTATCGTCTGGAGGTTTTTTGGTGCGGATCTGCTTGAAGGGTAAAATAATTCCAAAATGGACAGCCGCATTACAAAAAGCATTGAGCATAGCTCGTTCAGGTGCATGGACTCCAATCGTAGAAGATCCCACCTGAATTAAACAGCCTTTATCGCTACCAGTTGCCTCACGGGTGATGTCACCCACGGTTAGTAAACAGCGCATTGTGATGTAGTCCGATACTGCCACAGGTGAGGAAAAGCTAACCTGCCAATTATCTTTATGTGCATCCAGACGTGAACAAAGCATTTGCCAAACCGCAAAGAACTCGGAGGAAGCATTTTTGCCGACAATATTTTCAGATATACCAAAGGAACGAGCCTTAGAAGCTGACAAAGATAGGATCGGTGCAGAAGAATCAGGAAAGCGAGCCATAGACAAGACCAAAAACTCTTTAATTAATGTACGTTAATCAAAGCTAAATGTCATCTCTTATTTATAGCCAAAATCATGCTTTAAATTGTTTGATCAATATTTATACTGCTTTTTTCTAGCTTTATATCTCTATAGCTTAGATTCTTGCTACAAAGCATGAATTACATTAGTGACTACTCCCCAAATATGTAATTCCACATTTTCATCAATTTCAATGGGCTGAAAATGTGGATTTTCGGGCATCAACCATAATTTATTGCGATGCTTACGCAAGCGTTTCACGGTTAACTCTCCATTGACGACAGCGATGACCACCTTGCCGCTAATTGGCTCAAGGGCGCGATCGACTACTAGTAAGTCACGCGGATGAATACCTGCATCTTGCATCGAATCCCCAACTACGCGCACTAAAAATGTAGATTCTGGGTGTTTCACAAGATGGTGATTGAGATCAATTTTGCCTTCGATATAATCCTCTGTGGGGGCGGGAAATCCTGCGGCAACGGGATTGAGATAGAGAGGCACACGGCATTTAATATTATTAATGTCTGTCTTAAAAATAGATGAGACAATGGTTGATGGTTCTACCTGTTGAGGATCTCTGGCGAGAGCTTCTAAAATTTCATCAGCAAGGCTAATCGGTAAGCGAACGGCTTTAGTTGTCTCGTTATATTTGCCAGTACCTACAGGACGACCTGCTCCCTGACGTTTTCCACCACGAGGCATAATATTTCTCCCAAAGTTATTTGCATGTATTACTGCGATCGCTACAGTTTCATGAATATTGTACGCTAATCATATGATTTAATTGCTTAAAAACACATAGATATAGCGACATTCATTTATTTGGGCAACGTGGATCACCAAAAGGAATAATATTAATGTCATCTTCTGGCGAAAATCTCACGATACATCCTTGAAGATCGATAGAGATAATCGGATGCTCTTTGATATAAAAATATGTACCAAAACCTACCCCTGTTAAGGTGACTTTTTACTATTGAGGCGAAAGGTAGATAGGTGAGGATGTTTTGGGTCATAAACCTTCTTTCTTTGTGGGGACTTAAGAAATCGTTTTAAATTTACTTTGGCTGCCCAAGATCGTAATATATCGGCAAAGCCCCTCACTGTCATCTCTGAGAAACAAAACCATGCTTCAGCCTCAATCGCGACCTCCATACCCCTAAAATTAGACTGAACTTCTTCTACAACATAATAGCTAGACAATTCTGAATCAATCTTCTCCACACCATGCACTTCTTTAAGTGCAGATTTGATTGTAGAGAGAATGTTAAACGCCACCAACGCCTTACAAAAAACGAACAGTGCGGCTTTGGGTGCGTCCTCTTGGGGGCTTAGGGAAGAACAAGACTCCAGCTATGGCGATCTATATCATCGACCGCTTTCCATGCTGGAGTTGCTTTCATTGCGCGGCTTTCACTGCCTCACGTCTTAACTGACCAGTACCGTGTACTGTTCTTGGGCGTTTTCTTCCAACAGTTTTTCCAGTTGCTCTGGTGCAAAGCTTCTCTCCATTATTGCCCTCACCATCACCGTCAATGGGTTAGCCTCTACAAATCTCTCGAAAATCTTACTAATTATTTCTTATTCCCTCTTAGCGATTGTTTTTTGCTTTTGTCTCTGATTATAATCGAATCCTGTCTTTACTCGTTTTGATTTCACTAAATGTGTCACCTTAACAGGGGTAGTCCCAAGACTTAGCTATTCTGCATTAACAACATTTTTGGGATACAACTTCATTAAAGCTTGAACTTGCTCAGCATGGTAAGAACTGCGCGTAAGCGGCGAAGATACTACTTGTAAAAATCCCATCTCCTCGCCAGCAATCCGCCATGATTCAAACTGCTCAGGCGTTACAAACTCATGCAAAGTTAAATGCTGCGCTGAAGGTTGCAGATATTGACCAATGGTGATGATGTCACAATCCACTGCTCGCAAATCACGCATCACTTCCAAAACCTCTTCATAGGTTTCACCCATACCCACCATGATTCCTGACTTAGTGTAGACCCAAGGCGCAATTTCACGAGCGTGACTCAATAGTTCTAAACTACGCTGATATTCTCCCTGTGGACGCACGCGACGATAGAGCCGTGGCACAGTCTCCGTATTGTGATTAAGTACATGGGGACGCGCCGCCAAAATTGTTTCTAAAGCTTCCCAATTAGCACAAAGATCGGGGATGAGCAGTTCAATTGTAGTTTGTGGCATCAATTTGCGAATTTCTTCAATGCATCGCACAAACTGAGAAGCGCCACCGTCAGGCAAATCATCACGGTTAACAGAAGTAACGACGACATGCTTTAGATTCATCCTCTGCACTGCCTCACCCAAATTAATTGGTTCCATCGGGTCAAGAGCTTGAGGCTTTTTCTCAAAATCAATATCGCAATAAGGACAAGCGCGAGTACAAGCTGGCCCCATAATCAAAAATGTGGCAGTACCTTGGTTGAAGCATTCGCCGATGTTTGGACAAGATGCTTCTTCGCACACAGTATTTAGCCCCAAATCGCGCAAGACTTCTTTAACATTGCCAACGCGCTCCCACTGTGGGGCTTTAACTCGCAACCAGTCTGGTTTGACTGCCATATTTATAATTACCTAAAAATTTAGCCTATGCAAATCATGCAATTTTTGTAACGTTTTGTATTTTAACGCAATTACTCCTTTCACAGCCAAAAATTAGTGGTGCGGTGCTTTGCGCCGCACCGCTAAGTCCAAAACACAAAATGGCGTAGCCATTTTGTGTTTTAAAACCCTTACTGGGTTTAGTTTTTAATTCACAAAAGTGTTGTCACACTTTCGTAACTTGGTATAATTCTTGGGCTTTAATGTCTACTTTGAGACTGGAAAGACCGTATTACTCAAACCCGAAACAAGAAATTTTTTGAAAGCGTTACTTTGCAACGCTTTCAAAAAATTTCTTGTTCTTTTTATAGGTAATTGCTGCCCACTATAATTTACAGTTATATAGATAGAGTAAAGCTTTGCTAGCTCTGTCTGTTGCACACACCACATTTTGAGATATGTCATGCTCTGTCCGTTTTGTCAGCATACCGATAGCCGTGTTTTAGAATCTCGTTCGGCAGAGGCAGGCTGTAGTATTCGACGCAGGCGCGAATGTCTTAATTGTCAGCGTCGGTTTACCACCTACGAACGCATCGAGTTTGTGCCAATTACAGTGCTGAAACGGGATGGAGCCAGTGAATCCTTCGATCGCTCAAAGCTTTTGCGCGGGATGATTCGGGCTTGTGAGAAAACGGGCGTATCACAAACAACCCTAGAATCGATCATTGACGAAATCGAAGCACAACTACAAGTACGAGATCGCCATCAAGTATCAAGCGTAGAAATTGGGGAAATGGTATTGCAATACTTACAAGATGTTAGTGAAGTTGCCTATGTAAGATTTGCTTCAGTATATCGACAGTTTAAGGGAGTGCGAGATTTTGCTGAAGCTTTAAATCATTTTGCCGCAAGTTAACAACATTTTCAGGTTTACCTACTAAAACTTAATCGAATACTGTATCAAGCTAAGGTACACAAAAACACTACTGACAAAAATTTGTAAAGAAAAGTTGAAATTTCTTATTTACCCTAGCTATAATAACAATGTTTTTGTAATCCCGATCGCATTTCAGGGTCTAAATTAGGAGGTATTGATTTGGCAAGGAGACGTAAGCGGAAGAGTAGACGTCGCCAAGAAGGGCGCAAAATCCTAGAACATATTCCTCAATTTAGTATCGATAGCGGCGAAGATAAGCCTGTGACGGCTGCACGTAAGTACATTCATACACATGGCATTCTTCCTCCAGCACTGTTGCTTGTAAGACGTAACGAACATACAACAGATCGATACTTCTGGGCAGAAAAAGGACTATTCGGAGCACAGTATGTTGAAGAAAATCACTTCTTGTTCCCTAGCCTGAAACCACCCGAAGAAAGAGAAGTTGCACTAGCTGGATGTAGATAAGTTTTTATCAGTCTAACAAAGCAACAAAAAATCTCGTTTTTTCGGTATCACTTTTGCAGCACTTTATATCTTTGAACATCTATATCTTCTATAAACGATTTTTATCGTAAAAAAATAGAGGCTATTAGAGTTTATTTATAAATTGCTGTAAAAAGCAAATATGTATGTAAGTATATTTGATTAGTTGTCTTATTAAATATACTTAAGGATTTGGCAGTTACCTGAGTAACTGAAAAATGGGGATTTTATTTGTTGGTATAAATATTAACTGTTGAATTCTTTTATTACATCTTCCAGAAGTGGCATTTCATTTCACTTTTGGATTTTTGATAATTCGACAAAAAGCAGATGGTTGCAAAGCATTCATCTGCTTTTTGTTTTGCTTAGTAAATCAAAAGGCGGTGCTTTGCGCCACCTTTTGATTTTTGGGTTTGATTTATTATGAATTTTAAATAAAAAAGAGCAAACCTAGGTTTGCTCTTTTTTATTTAAAATTTGGTTTATTTAACTTATTAGTTGATCGATCTTCAATGTCAAGCATAGAGGAAACCCCAAGAAGGTGAGCGCTAAGCGTTCACAACTTCATTACTAGTTGTTTTTTTCCAACCTCTAGGCAACTTCAAGTCATCAGGATCGACATAATGACAAGCATAGTCATCTAAACAAATCAAAGCCCAACCATTACCATCGATATTAACCAGTTTGTAGGAAGCCTCTAGCACAAAGAAGCCTTTGTGGTTACGGGTATCAGGCTTTACTCTAACGTTTTCTAAGATCATTTTATTAACTTCCTTTTAAATAAAAAATTGGCACTTAACTGTAATTAAAAAATTAGCAGCTTCAGTTATTTATATTTAGGTAGCCTAACACTCTTGACAAAAATCCTCTGTTAAGTTTTTCTGACATAAAAGCAGTAGTTATGAAGTTCTGTAATGTTAGATAAAGTTATTTATTAAATCCCCCAAATTGCCATTCACAAATATTGACAATAAACAGAAATTAACAAGAAACCACTAGTTGTAGATTAACTCAGCACCCAATCTCTAACCTTTTCAAGAGCTTTCCAGTCTGGACGGCGACGCAATCCTTCTTCAAAATTCTCAACAATTTCTGGCTTAATATCTTTCAAAATCATTAACCAGTTTTGAGCAGCTTCAACTTGCTCGCGGACACCCTTCTGGGATAGCTCTAACATCGCGATCGCCAGATTAATATGCCCTTGAGGATCTTCGGGGGCGATTTTGACGGCTTTTTGGGCTGCTTTGACTGCGAGTTTGGCGTTGTTGTCTAGCAAATATAACCAAGAAAGACAAATCCAACCGCTAGCAACTTTGGGCTGGCGATCGCATACTTTTTCAAACACAGGAATTAATTCCGCCGCAGATTCACCTTGTTTGTAGCGTTCTAAACCTTGAGTGAATAAATCTTCTGCAATTTCTGTATTCATCGAGCGAATCAAAACTCCAAAGCCGTGTTTTTTGCCTTAGTGATAGTAGCATAAAGTGCGATCAAACTCATCAACTAAAAACTTCAGCTTTTTGTGTCAGCAAGATTCAGATTCTTTTGACAGGACTCGCTTAACTTCTTAACCAATCACTTCACACTATTTGAGAAAAAGAAAAAAGAACAGAGTTGTAATCTAGAAACTCATCATTGACATCATTAGAATAGTGAACTTACTTTTGCTGAGATTGGTAAACAACAATTTACAATTCTCCTCTAGAGTTTTGACTATTAAGAGCAATAGACAATAGTATCTAAATTTAGTAATTAGGATAACAGTTTGAGCGACTCACAAATTTATTTTATGAGTCAAATGAATTCTCTTATACGTCAAACCCCCTGTAGAACAGGATTTGTATCTACATTTACAGATAGGGCATGGTCATGCTGAATTAATAGAGAAGAAAGAAATACAAGAGTGTTTGTCATGAATATAAAGCTGCCCTCTCGTAGAAGATTTTTATTTTCTATCTCATTGTTTTCTTTGAGTTTAATTACCGCCTGTAGCAGTAGTGTTGTTGGTAATCCTGCTGAGCAGACTAGTTCTTCAGGCAACAAAAAAGTAATTCGGATTGCCATTGCGACTCAAGATCAAACGATTAATACAGCAACAGGTGGTCCAATTATTCGCGAAGAAAAGCTTCTGGAGAAACATTTACCAAAGACAGGTAAATATCAGAATGTCGAATATAAAATTGAATGGTCAAGCCATACATCTGGTCCTCCAATCAATAACAAGATGTTAGCTAACCAAGTTGACATTGGCATGATGGGTGACTTTCCCTTAACCATCAATATGAATACATTCAGAGACAAAGGTGCTGGAGTCAACAGCATTTATATTGCGACCCTATCCTATGGCGCAACTGGAGCAGGCAATGCAGTCATGGTTCCCAAGGATAGTCCAATCAAGAGCATTGCGGATTTAAGAGGAAAGCAAGTCTCAGTTCCCTTCGGTTCAGCTGCCCATGGTATGTTGTTGAGAGCTTTAAAGAAAGAAGGGATTAATCCTGACACTGAAGTCAAGCTCATCAGCCAAGCACCTGAAGTTGGTGGTACAAGCTTGAAGACGAATCAGATTGATGCCCATGCAAACTTTGTTCCCTTTGGTGAGCTATTTCCTTTACGCGGTTTTGCCAGAAAGATTTTTGATGGTGCGGAGTTAGGAGTACCCACATTTCACGGTGTAGTAGTGCGTTCCGACTTTGCCAAAGAGCATCCTGAATTAGTTGTTGCTTACTTAAAGGCTCTCTTGGAAGCTAATCAAATGGTGCGTGAGCAGCCTGAAGCGATCGCGGCAAAAATGGAAAAGTGGACGAGTGTGGAGAAAGAAGCCGTCTATATGTTCCTTGGTCCCAATGGTCTACAGCAAATTAGTCCTGCGATTCTTCCTATCCATTTAGAAGCTTTGACCAATAGCGTCAATACCCTCAAGCAACTCGGCAGATTAGATGCCAAGGTCGATGCTGCGGAAATTACCAAACTCACCGATGACAGCTACTTAAAACTTGCTGCCAAAGAAATGGGACTGAACTATGACGAAATGATTGCCAAGGCGGAAAAGTTCCCAATTTCTGGTGAAGATGCGGAAACTAAGCAAACAATTACCGAGCCGAAACTGGCGGCACAGGTTTGGGTTGATGGTGAAGAAAAGATTAGAAACTTCGCTTCTGTCAAAACCATGGTGACAGCAGTATCAAAGCTGAAATCCGAAGGTAAGCAAGCTAAAAGCACTGTGTTTGTGCATGATTTCAACAAAGGCTGGAAATTACTAGCTGCAAATTCCTTCTTTGTGCGTAAAGGCGATGATATTGCCGCATTCCTGACCGAAAAAGATGCTCAAGCCTATGCAGCAAGTCAAGGGGGCGCTCAGGTTCTCACCTTCAACGCGCTCTAATAGTCTGACACCACAGAACAGAATCTTGGTGATGTTTATATTAGGCTTACTTCTAAATCTGTGAGTATGTAATGCGCTTTGCGCGTTACATACTCATCTCTATTAACCTATCTTGTGGAGATGTTCGATGTCTAACATACCTTCTGAGCGATCGCTACCTATCGAATTTTGGAATAGTTTTAGTTTGTCCATCAAAAGTTTATTGGGAGGCTCATCGGATGTGGTGAAAGAGCCATTTTCGGCACGCAAGCGAAATCAACTATTTAGAAGAATACTATCTATAGTCTTATTTTTCGGTATTTGGCAAATCCTCTGTATGGTGAAGTTTAATTTCTGGATTAACTTTTCCTTCTTACCATCACCGATAGAAGTATCGGAAGCAACGGTCAAGTTTTTCTCGACCAATGCCATGATTCATATCCAATCCAGTGTGATTCGGGTCTTGGCTGGTTATTTCTTTGCCACTATTTTAGGAGTGGGTTTAGGGATTTTGATTGGTTGGTTTCAGAAACTAGAGGATCTTGTATTTTTGCCATTGGAATTATTACGACCGATTCCTGCGGTTGCTTGGATTCCCTTAGCGATTCTCATGTTTCCTGATGCTGAGTCGGGCATGATTTACATAACCTTTATCGGTGCATTTTTTCCAATTTTGATTAGCACGATCAAGGGAGTAGAAGGAGTGGATATGCTGCTGTTACGGGTTGGTCAATGTTTAGGGGCAGGACAATGGTATGTATTTAAAGATATTGTTGTGCCGGGGGCGATGCCTAGTATTGCGAGTGGTTTGGTCATCGGCATGGGAAATTGCTGGTTTTGTTTGGTAACGGCGGAGATTTTGGCTGGTCGTTATGGCATCGGTTATATCACTTGGGAATCCTACGTTACTTCCAACTATCCGCCAATTGTGATGGGGATGTTGATGATTGGATTGATGGGTTCTCTCAGTTCTTGCTTAGTTGAGCGTTTAATTCATTTGTTGATGCCTTGGCGCGTTACCAAAAAGAAGACTGCTTAGTATTAAGGATTTAACTTTTAGTTTGAGATTTAAGTTTTGAATTTTGGTTTTGTTCTGAATTTTGTTGTAACTGATATTTAGCAAGGATTTACGTCGATGGCAAAGTTGCTCGAAAATAATCTGCGATCGCAGGTTAAAGGATTAGTAGAGGTGGAGAATCTATCGGTAGGTTTTCGACGCAAGGGAGTATTTACTTCAGTTTTAGATAATGTCAACTTTACGATTCAACCTGGGGAATTTATTTGTCTGCTCGGCCCCTCTGGCTGTGGTAAATCAACGATCTTGAATACGATCGCAGGATTTATAAAACCTTCTGTGGGTAATGTGTTAGTTGATTACCAAAGGATTACTAAACCAGGGGCTGATCGCGGTTTTGTATTTCAGCAATATTCGCTCCTACCTTGGAAAACCACCTTCCAAAATGTGGAATTTGGGCTGAAGGTGCGCGGTGTACCTAAGGATGAACGCAAAGAACTTGTTGATTACTATTTAAATCGAGTGGGCTTGTCCAAATATCGCCATGCCTTTCCCTATCAGATGTCAGGGGGAATGCAACAGAGGGCAAGTATCATCCGCGCTTTGGTCAATTCGCCTTCGGTATTGCTGATGGATGAGCCTTTTGCCGCCCTAGATGCCCAAACCCGCCACATGATGCAGGAGCTATTGCTCGATATTTGGCAAGATTTAAAATCAACGGTGGTGTTTGTGACCCATGATATTGAGGAAGCTGTATTTTTAAGCGATCGCATTTTTGTGATGGGCGTTAACCCTGGACATATCAAAACGATGGTAAGTATTGATCTAGAACGTCCCCGCCATGTCGATTTGATGCTCACTCCTGAATTTATGCAACTCAATCGTCAAGTGTTCAACTTGATTCGTGAGGAGACTTTGAAAAGTATGGCATTTGAGGATTAATTGGCTAAATATTAACTCTGTTGGGAAATAATGGATAAAATCGCCAAAATTCTTACTCAGAGCAACTTTCAATTCTTCTGGTCTAAAATAGCTGATGGTCTTATCTAGACTGGATTACAAGACTTCTTGAGCTTATTACCCAACAGGGCTATTTGTACCTAACGCTTATATGACATATACGTTCTCAAGCTTTGATCTTAATTCCACAAATTCTGTAACCGATTGGCGGCGATCGCTCGAAGAAATTTATCGCGGGCGCACCATGCACACTTACAAGAGGGGACAAATTATTACCATGTATCCTCATGAAGTATGGGTGGTTTGTCGTGGTGTTGTGCAACTAAATACCTTGCATCCGTCAGGTGATGAAGTTTTGGTTGGCTTAGCAATGCAAGCTATGCCCTTTGGCTTACCATTAACTAATCTAGAACCTTATCAAGCGATTTCATTATCAGATGTCGATTTGATACAGTTTACCTTGATTGAGCTAGAACAATCGCCGCAACTTTATCATGGCATTTTGCAACATCTCAATCGTCGTCTTCAGCAAACGGAAGCTTTGCTAGCGCTAGTTAGTAATAAACGGGTAGAAGAGCGTCTCCGCCAAATCCTACTTCTGCTCAAGCAGGAAGTTGGCATTCCAGTTGATGGCGGAACTCGTCTGACTGTACGTTTTACGCACCAGCACCTTGCTAGTGCCATTAGCAGCACTCGTGTCACAGTCACTAGAGCCATGAAATTATTACAAGATGAAGGATGGTTAAAAGTCGATCGCGATCGATATATCGTTCTTGCATAAAAAAAGATGCGCGAAGTGTCTTTCTTTCATTTCTTGAGAATAACAATAAGAGCAGTGTATTCGATTACACACTTGATAGTAGGGAATGAAGGTGCAAAGCGCTTTCATTCCCTACTATCAAGTGTGGTAGGTTTGCTTAAGAAATTCTGGCTGCATCCAGCGATCAAGATTAATCTTGGTGAGGCGTTCATTATCAGGAATCTTGCTGAGATGGTCAATATGTAGTTTCAGCCAGTCTGGACGAATTACGGTTTCAGAAAAGAATCTTGCTGTCTGTTCAGGATGGTAAGAACCATTGAGAATCTCGGTTACTAAATCTAGATCTAAACGAGTCCATTGGGCAACCTGAGCAGGAGCCGAAGGCGTATTGTCATACCAATATTGGGCAGCTTTGAGGGATTGCAAATAGGCGATTACCACTTCAGGATAGCGATCGGCGAGGTCATGATTGACAACAACACCATAAAAGGATGGCAGAATATCGAGATTGCCATCAGCGAGATAGCGAAATTTTCCACAACGGCAAGCGACATCATGGAAAGGTGCGAAATGGGCATAGCTATCGGCTAAATGTAAGGGAAAGTTAAAGCCGCGAATCGCTTGAATATGCTCAAGGGAAATTAGTTCCACCTGATCTAGTAGGTTGGCAGCTTGGAGCGATCGCATCACCATGCCATGTGCCGAAGACCGTAATGGCACTGCGATATTTTGCCCCCGCAGATCGGCGATCGTTTCTACTTTTGATTGATGCGGCACGATGAATGCATTGCCAGAGCCATCGGGATTACTAGATACAAAGCTGACTAAACGAGTGTTGTACTGAGCTGTCTCAGGATTAGGCAAAGCACTCAGTAGTAATGGATAGTCCCCCAAAATGCCAATATTCAATGTTCCAGAATCTAGCCCCGTCACAATTGGTGAACCCGTCGCAAAATTCTGCCATTCAATTTGAAACTGGATGCCACTGTAGCGACCGTCCTTGGGTAAAAAATGCGATAGCAACTGCAAACGCTGAATAATTAATCCTGCCGTCACTGAGGGAATTGTGCCATTTTGAATACCAATCGAGAGGGTAAGCGTTTCAGGTCGATTGCTATTAGCGGTACGTAGTGCAAAACTAGGCGATCGCATATGCATCGCATTACTAGCATTACTGGCATTATTATTTACGTCTACTTGCTGATGTTGATTTTCCTGTAATAATTTCACTAATTTCTGCGTAGGCGTGAGATCTCCAGCCCCCCGTGACGATTTAGATAATTTATGATCATTTAAATCGTCAATCTCATTAATTCCCTTGGGAGTCAGTAAAAAAATACTGCCTGACAAAGCAAATTCCTGCAAAGAAATCGCGACCAAATTTCCCGCTTGACATTCCAACTGAAATTCAAAATTAGAAGCAAAGCCCAAATATGACCCTTGGGTTATATAGGTTCGCATGAGACTGGATGTGTCTACGGTTTCCACATTAGAAAAATCGCTAAGAGATAGACCAATTTCTGCTAAGCGTGACTCCAAAATCTTACGACTAGGGGCTTCAGAATTCATTAACACCCAAGGATGATGCTTTAAATCGCCAAGGCTAAGCCACTTTTTATGGGCAAGGGGATGGTGAGCAGACACAAACAAGGAATAGCAGATCGATGCAATTGCGATCGAAGAAATTTCGGCAACATCGGCAAAATTAATATCTGAGAAGCCAATATCAATCTCATTATTGATGATGCTCCGATATAGCAATTCCACAGAATCAAAAATATTGCATTGAATTTGTAAATTTGGATACTTTTGTCGGTACGCAAATAGTTTTGTTGGTAACCAACCATTACCAATTTCTGAAGTGCAACCAATTTTAATTAGCCCTGATTTCCCCTTTTTTATATGCTCAATTTCCTGTAATAAATCATTTTCTAAATCGATTATTTTAGGGCCATTTTCAAGAAGGAATTTACCCACATCCGTAAGCTGAATTTTGCGACCTAGCCGATGAAATAATGGAGTCCCCAACTCCGTTTCTAGCGACTTGATCTTAGCACTAACTGCTGGCTGTGTAAGGTTCAAAACATCAGATGCCTCCGTAAAACTTAAATGTCGAGCCACCTCAAGAAATACACGAATTTGATAAACTTCCATGGTAGTTACAACAAGAGTAGGATGATCTAACTGTAATGATTTTATCTAATGGTACATTCTATTGATTCAATGAATTTATCAGTCTATAAAATACCTCGATAAACTAAACCTGAAATCCATTGCATAATAAAAGCAAGAAACGCAACACAAACTGTATTGTTGCATTTCTTCAAGGGATTAAATTGATCTCAATGAACATAGTTCTCTAAAATTCGCTTGCAGTCATTTTGTCTGTATTGCTAGCAACATTTTACGAACAAATATTCAAGTGATTTTTCCAATAATTCAGGTTCGACTTTCTTTAGAAACGCGGAGGATTTCAAATTGAATACTCAATGGCTCAAGACAGATGTTTTGGTGATTGGCGGTGGTACAGCAGGGACGATGGCAGCCATCAAAGCCAAACAAGCCAATCCAGATGGCGATGTTCTGGTGCTAGAGAAAGCCAATATTCGTCGTAGCGGTGCGATCGCCATGGGTATGGATGGTGTCAACACCGCAGTTATTCCCGGAAATTCCACCCCAGAGCAGTACGTCCGCGAAATCACGATCGCCAATGATGGCATTCTCAACCAAAATGCTGTCTATCAGACTGGTAAACTCGGCTTTTCGGTCATTCAAGAACTTGAGCAATGGGGCGTAAAGTTTCAAAAGGATACGCAGGGGGATTACGACCTCAAACAGGTACACCGAGTTGGTAAGTATGTATTGCCAATGCCAGAGGGTAAGGATCTCAAGACGATTTTGGCGCGTCAGGTCAAACGCCATAAGGCAAGAGTGACCAATCGGGTCATGGCAACCCGTGTATTGGTTAAAGATGGTCGAGCGATCGGCGCAATTGGCTTTGACGTTCGCAATGGTGATTTTGTAGTCATCCAAGCTAAAGCTGTGATTCTCTGCACAGGAGCCTGTGGCAGATTGGGACTACCCGCCTCTGGTTATCTCTATGGAACCTACGAAAACCCCACCAATGCAGGTGACGGCTACTCGATGGCATACCATGCAGGTGCAGAACTGAGCAATATTGAGTGTTTCCAAATCAATCCTTTGATGAAGGATTACAACGGGCCAGCCTGTGCCTATGTGGCTAGTCCCTTTGGTGGCTACACCGCTAACGCAGAAGGCAATCGCTTCATTAGCTGTGACTATTGGAGTGGACAAATGATGCTAGAGGTTTGGAAAGAACTCAACTCTGGCAAAGGTCCAATTCAGCTTAAAATGACTCATTTGGATGAGAATACGATCGCCGAAATCGAATCAATTCTCTGGGCAAATGAACGTCCTAGCCGTGGTAGATTCCACCAAGGACGTGGCGAGAACTATCGCACCAAGGGCGTGGAAATGAACATTTCTGAAATTGGTCTCTGTAGTGGTCACAGCGCATCAGGTGTATGGGTTAATGAGAAAGCAGAAACCTCCGTTAAAGGGCTGTATGCTGCGGGTGATATGGCAAGTGTTCCCCATAACTACATGATTGGAGCCTTTGTATTTGGGCGCATCGCTGGTGAGAATGCCGTGGAATATGTCCAAGGTTTAGAACATCTCGATCCCGATCCTGAATTTGTGGCAAATGAGAAAGCCCGCATCTATGCACCACTCGATCGCCCCAATGGTATTCCCCATACCCAAGTTGAATATAAGTTGCGCCGCTTGGTCAATGACTATCTCCAACCTCCCAAGTCGGCTAACCGCATGGAAATTGGCTTGAGCAATTTCGTTAATTATCATGCTAGCCTCGATCAAATGGGCGCACAAGATCCCCATGAACTGATGCGTTGTATGGAGGTTCACTTTATTCGTGATTGTGCAGAAATGGCGGCGAGAGCGTCACTCTATCGCAAAGAAAGCCGTTGGGGTCTCTATCACTATCGTGTCGATTATCCTGAAAAGAATAATGAAGAATGGTTCTGCCATGTGCATCTCAAAAAAGATGAATCTGATCAGATGGTGCTATTCAAGCGTCCAATTGAACCTTACATTGTGGATGTGAATGTTGAAACGGAAGTTTATGATGTGGCTGTGCGCTAATTGAAATCACATCTACACCTTATCCACAAAGGTTTGTTCACAATATGAAAAGTTTGGAGTATCAGAAATCATTATGGCTTTAACCACTCAACGAGTTGACGTACCTGTAATTGTCGATGAGTCTAAATGCTTGGAAAAGTGTGTGGCTTGTATTGAAGTTTGCCCCCTTGATGTATTGGCAAAGAACCCTGAAACAGGTAAAGCCTATATGAAATACGATGAGTGCTGGTTTTGCCTTCCTTGCGAAAAGGAATGTCCCACCAATGCGATCACCGTCCAAATTCCATTCTTATTACGCTAAGGGAGGTAAGCATCATGGATAGTGAAATGGATCAATGGTTAGAAATGTTGCGATCGCCTAACGTGGATGATCGCCTCGTAGCAGTTAAAAGCTTGCAACATATCGGTGATGAAGAAATCTTCGCGCCGTTACTTGAAGCCGTCAAGGATGAAAGCCCCCTCGTCCAAAAGTTGGCAGTTACCACCCTATGGGAACTCGCTAACCCTGCGGCCGTGCCTGCATTGGTCGAATGTCTTGCCTCACCAGTAGAAGATATTCGCGAAGAAGCAAGATCTGCTTTAGGAGAATTGGTTGCCCCCGATCATCTGTTGCTATTGCTAGATGCACTATTGCGCGATGACATCAATCTCCAACTGAATATTCTGTTTCTATTGCGGAAGATTCATGATGCTCAGTGCTTACCCTATGTGATGCCATTCTTTAACTCAACCTTACCAGAATTACGGGAAGCAGCCATCACCACCCTCAGATACTTAAATCAGGTGGAGCGCTGCGAGCCTGCTCTCGCACTAATGTCCGATCCTGAAGCAACAGTCCGTCGGGCAGCGGCTCTAACCCTTGGGCATTTAGCGGATGCCGAAGTTGTACCCATTCTCTGCCAAGCTGTTACCGATGATCCAGATTGGGAAGTACGCCGCAATGCGGCAAAGTCTCTCACTACCCATGCTAATCCCGATGCGATCGCCGCTTTGGAAAGGTCTGCCGAAGATCAGCATTGGCAAGTTCGCAAGTTTAGTCTTCAAGCTTTACAAAAAATAGCTACTGATCGCACCTTGCCTCTATTCATCAAAGCTCTAACCGATGAATATTCAGATGTGCGCCGTGAAGGTGTAATTGCGTTGCGGATTTTAAATAATCCTGTGGCGCTTACACCTTTACAGCAAGCCCTTGATGACCCCGATCGCGATGTGTGTATCTTTGCCCAACGCGCCATTCAAAGTATTCAAGATAGCATTCAAGAGACCTCCAATGCCTAGTCATACTTCCCCCTTCCAAAGAGCAGAACACCCTGTACCACCACCGACCGATCCTCAAGTTGAGGTCAAGGAGCTAGCGGTAAAATCTCTGCTCAAAACGGTAATCGAGCCAATTCTGAACATGGATATTGTCAGTTTGGGCATGGTGCGAAATCTGCGAATTGTTGATGACTATGTGTACCTGCGCCTCTATGTGGGTAAACATCAATTTGCCCTCAAAGCGCAAATCATGGAGCTTTTGTCATCATCTCTAGATTGGTGCAAAAAGTCCTATGTGGAGGTTTGCACGATCGCAGGAGTTCGCACCACGATCGCGGTATCCAGTGGTAAGGGTGGTGTGGGCAAATCAACAACGGCGGTAAATTTAGCAGCCGCTTTGCGATCGCAGGGTAACAAGGTGGGCTTACTAGATGCCGATGTCTATGGACCCAATGTGCCGCAGATGCTAGGACTAGCTCAAGAGGATGTAAAGGTGATCGACACACCTACAGGTCAACGCTTTATCCCTCTTGAAGCGCATGGGATTAAGGTAATGTCAGTGGGGTTACTTGCCGCGCCCGATCATCCCCTTGCATGGCGGGGACCAGTACTCCATAAGATCATCACCCAATTCATTCAAGAAGTAGAATGGGGAGACTTGGACTATCTCTTGATTGATTTGCCCCCCGGCACAGGTGATGCTCAAATTACTATCGTCCAAGAGAGTCCGATCTGTGGCGTGATTTTGGTCACGACTCCGCAGCAGGTTGCGGTTGCTGATGTCCGTCGCAGCATTCACATGTTCCGTCGTGTCGGCATTCCCGTCCTCGGTATCATCGAGAATATGAGTTACCTACTCTGTGGACATTGTGGAACACCAAACCCAATTTTTGGCAGTGGTGGTGGTCAGCAACTTGCTGATGAACTGCAAGCACCCTTGCTCGGACAGGTTCCCATTGATGCCAAAATCTGCACAGGTGGCGACATCGGTACTCCGCTTACCCTTAGCGAACCTCATTCAGCAGTTGCGGAGGTGTTTACCAAAATCGCGATCGCCCTTGATAATAGTTTTGCTGAACATAATACCAATTCACGAGAGTTTGACAACACTTTTGTGAATTAGAAAACAACCCCAGTAAGGGTTGTCAGGACTAAAAATGGCAAAGCCATTTTTAGTCCTGACAACCAATCGATTAGAGAAAAACGATGAATATATCTTCACCTTC
Source organism: Pseudanabaena sp. SR411 (assembly GCF_002251945.1). Classification (GTDB taxonomy): domain Bacteria; phylum Cyanobacteriota; class Cyanobacteriia; order Pseudanabaenales; family Pseudanabaenaceae; genus Pseudanabaena. The sequence goes on along the minus strand of NZ_NDHW01000193.1, from coordinate 7,146 downwards.
TCAAGTTTGGAGATGGGTTTCTCAACAGAGCTATGGACTTTATCTGACGATCGCTTTAGCAGGAATAGCCTATTTATTGCGAAATCTACCAATATTTGATCTGTTCAGTCCATTGATTATCGCGATTATGCTTGGCATTCTATTTCGCAACATTATCGGAATGCCAGCCTATTGCCAAATGGGCGTAACCTTCTCTATGAAGCAGATTTTGCGATTTGCAATTATTCTCTTAGGAATGCAACTTAGCCTTGTGCAAGTTTTGGCAATTGGAGCCAAAGGGATTGTCTTAATTATCTTGACTCTGTTTAGCACCTTTGGCTTTACCTATTGGCTAGGAAAACAACTAGGAGTTAGCAAAAGCTTAACCTATTTGATCGCATCAGGAACTTCTATTTGTGGAGCTTCCGCCGTAATAGCTACCAGTAGTGCTACCCACAGTTCCGATCGCGATACCACCTATGCCGTAGCGATCGTCACCATATTTGGAACCTTATCTATGTTCCTTTATCCATTATTACCAACCTTGCTCAGTTTGACCCCTGAGACCTTTGGTATTTGGTGCGGAGCTTCGATCCATGAGGTAGCACAGGTCTTGGCGGCGGCTTACCAAGTAAGTCCGATTAGTGGCGAATTAGCGAGTATTACTAAACTATCACGAGTATTGTGGTTAGCACCCGTCATTCTTGGCATTAGTTATTTATATTCCCAGCGTAAACCAAGCTATACCAATCAATCTCCTACGGCGATCGCCATTCCTTGGTTTATCTTTTACTTCATTTTATTGATTATCCTCAATAGTCTAAATATTTTCCCAACTGAGTTTAAAAGTGCGATCGGGCAAATCAATAAGTTCTTGCTGACAATCTCGATGGCAGCGATGGGTTTAGAAACAAAGTTACAACAGCTTCGGGAAACTGGACTTAAACCTCTTTATTTAGGTGCAGGTTCTTGGTTGTTTATCTCTATATTTAGCTATGGATTAGTCAAGATCTTTTATTAAATGGAAAGCATGAGCGACGCTCATGTTTACCTATTGCAGAATAGCGAATTCATGACATCATCAACCCTGACAGTTTTAACAGCTTTTATTCTTTTTGCTTGTACATTTGTCCGTTCTGCTGTGGGGTTTGGCGATGCTTTACTTGCCATGCCACTGCTCGGACTAATCATGAGCCTTCAGACTGCTTCGCCCATAGTTGCTTTTATGGGATTTATGATTAGTCTTACTATCCTGATCAGTGATCCTAAATCCGTTGACTTTAAATCAGCTTGGAGGTTGATTATTGCGACGATTATCGGCGTTCCCTTTGGACTATTACTTCTCAATTATGCTCCTGAACGATTAGTTAAAGTAATTCTTGGGTTATTGCTAATCCTTTATGGTATAGGTAACCTCGTTACGCCAAGAATGCCGCGCCTCCAGAATGAAAAATATGCCTTCATCTTTGGATTTATCGCAGGAATTCTCGGTGGTGCGTACAACACTAATGGTCCGCCGATCGCTATTTACGGAACACTCCGTCGTTGGCGACCTGACTATTTTCGAGCAACGATGCAATGCTATTTTCTATTTTCAGGGGTTGCCACAATCGCAGGGCATGGCATCGTCGGGCTATGGACTCCCACCGTTTGGAATTTATTTTTATGGTCTTTACCGAGTATTTTTCTGGGGGTTTACATTGGCGGCAAAGTAAATCGATGGATTCCACAACCAATGTTTAATCAAATTATTTTTAGCTTGTTAGTTGTTGTGGGGTTTCTATTTTTGTTATAAGTATTTGGGCATAATTAAAAACCAAAGCCAAAACCCAATAATCAAGTGGCGGCGCTTCGCGCCGCCACTTGATTATTGGGTTTTATTACATTCATTCACCTATGAGCCAACGTATATCGATTATTAATGTTGGCCTTGACCAAACTAGCTATGTCGATACTTGCGATCGCATTACACTTCTCGCTCAGCAAAATAAATCTGGTTATGTCGTGGCGGCTAACGTCCATGTGGTGATGACAGCTTACTGGAATCGTGACTATCGCCAAGTACTGGCTAATGCGGAAATTGTAACCCCTGATGGGATGCCACTGGTATGGGGCTTGAGATCGCTAGGCGCAAAAGATCAACAGCGAGTTTATGGGCCAGATCTGATGCTAGCCCTATGCGATCGCGCCGCACAGGAAAATATCCCTATTTATTTATTTGGCGCAACGGTTGAAACACTTCACAAATTAGAGCAGAACTTAAAATCACGCTTTCCAGATTTGGCGATCGCTGGTAAACATGCTCCACCATATTTCGAGATTAATGATCCTAACTTTGAATCACAATTAACGGAAGATATGCAACTTATTGCTAAATCGGGTGCAAAGGTTGTATTTATCGCGCTTGGTTGTCCTAAACAGGAATTTTGGATGAGCCACGCCCATCATCATTTGGCTGCCGTGATGATTGGGGTTGGTGCGGCCTTTGATTTTCATAGTGGAAAGATTTCACAAGCTCCTCGTTGGATGATGGCGATCGGCTTGGAGTGGTTATATCGCTTTAGCCAAGAGCCAGTACGTTTATGGCAGCGTTATTTGATTAATAATCCCTGTTTTGTAATTTTGTTTTGCCTCCAACACTTACGGCGAATTTTTCACCCCCCTCAAAGCTAGAGAGGTTGCTGAGCAACCTCTCTAGCTTTGGGGCATAAAAGTGTTTTCAAAAAATATCTTTGCGCTTACAGCAATGTAAGTTTCCAAACCCAAAAGATGAATGGCGGCGCTTCGCGCCGCCATTCATCTTTTGGGGGCTTTGAGTAGTAAAGAGAATTTTTTAAAAGCGTTGCGGAGCAACGCTTTTAAAAAATTCTCTGGGTTTTAAGTCAGCGCAAAGCGCTGTAGTATGCAAGTGGTGACAGCTATATGTCTAAACTAATTCCGCGTTTGGGCAAGATAAATGAACTGAGACTTAATAAGAAAAATTTGTGATGCACAATCAGGTTAAGAGCAGAAGAGGGATATGAGAGTGAGCAGCGATCGCCAACCAACTAAAAAACAATCCGATAAACATGTCAAAAAACATGACATTCGAGCTGGCAACCAGATCAAATGGTCTATGGGCGAGTTCAACTGGTTGCGATCGCTCTTACTAATTGCTAGCGATATCTTGGGTTTAGGCATAGCTTGGAGAGTATCTTGGAACCTTAATCAAGGCTTTTCACCTTTGCCACCAGAACTTAATTGGGGAGAATTTGCAGGATTAACAGGGTTATTTTGGGCTTTTGCGGCGGCGATCGTTACAGGATTTGCTTATCACAACTTTTATCGAGGTGAATCCCAATGGCGCAACTATGTAAAGCAATCCCAAGTTATTAGCAGTGTTTACATGGCTTCTTTAGTGATTAGCTATTTTTATAACCCTACAGTGGATACTCCGCGATCGCTGTTTTTCCCTGCTTGGATTGGTAGTGTGATCATGATTATCGGCTTACGATTGCTATTGACCTTGATCTTTGATCAGTTTCCGATCGCTAGAATTCATACACCTGTTTTTATCATTGCACCTAGCGATCGCCTATCTTACCTAGCTAACATTATCGAAAAAAGAACAGGCTACAAAGTTGTCGGGGTACTTACCTCTTCCCTCGCTAATACCTCACACTCCATGCAATGCATTATTAATTCTGGAGCAAAAGAAGTAATTGCCGAAGGATTGCCCGAAACTCAACTAGCTTCTCAATTATATTGGCAACTTCGCAATGCAGGAATAGGGCTAAGGTTAGTCCCATCTAGTTTAATGCTGCTCCATCGACGAGGCACTCCAGAGATTTTTGCATCAATGCCAATGATTCGGATTGAGTCGTCACTGCTGGCAAATTGGGAATATATCTTTAAGCGCTGTTTGGATATCGTCGCCGCATTTATTGGATTGATAGTCTTATCGCCTGTGTTTATAGGGATAGCGATCGCCATTAAAACTAGTTCCAAAGGGAGTGTATTTTATACTCAAGATCGCGTGGGACTACAGGGACAATCATTCCGTATGTGGAAATTTCGGAGCATGTTTATGGATGCCGATCGCCGCCAAGCCGAATTAGAGCATCTCAATAAGAGTTCCGATGGTGTTATGTTCAAAATTGAACGCGATCCACGCATTATTCCCATTGGACATTTTTTGCGCTGTACAAGTTTGGATGAGCTTCCACAACTATTTAATGTTTTGCTAGGACAAATGAGTCTTGTGGGGCCTAGACCTTTGCCTGTAAGAGATGTGGCTAGATTTACCAATTGGCATCATACGCGCCATCTAGTCATGCCAGGGATTACGGGGTTGTGGCAAATTTCGGGGCGATCGGATTTAGACACTATTGATGATGTGGCTAAGTTAGATCTGTTCTATATAGATCGCTGGTCATTAAACTTCGATTTAGAGATTCTGATTGAAACTCTACGTTTGATTTTATTTGGTAAGGGGGCATATTAGTCTCGCCAAAGGACGTAAAAAATTTGCTTTGCAAATTTTTTACGTCGTATATTTTTACATAGTGTTGCAAAAAACATAATTTCTCAGACTTACATGCCTATAATGCTAGGGTAAATCAACCTAAACTCTCTATAGAGTTAGTGAAAATGAGCGAAGAACAAAAATCAGGGATTGGTGGATTTGTAAGTGGCTTACAGCAAAAAGCTGGGGAAGTAGCTGAAGGCATCAAAGACAAGGTTGAAGGCGCTATTGGTGAAGAAAATGCCAAAAAGGTTTCCGATGTCCTAAATACAGATGTTGGTGCGATCGCTAAAGATTCTGCTGGCAAAGCAGTTGATGCTCTGGAAAATTTGACTGGTCGTGACATTGACGGCGATGGAGATGTTGCTGGCAAACCCAAAGAATAGTATTTGTGTACAGCAATAAACACTAATAAAGAAGGCGAAATGCCTTCTTTATTAGTGTTTATTAGTGATTATGCACAGAGCCATCAGGCATAATTGTTCCAAATAGATTTGCTTCAGACAAACTAACTCCATTTAGATTAGCCAGTCGCAAATTTGCTTTGACTAAATTAGTGCCAATCAAAAAAGCAGCATCTAGCTTCGCTGAGATGAGTTGCGCTCCTGTGAGAATCGCTCCATTCAAATTAGCATTACTTAAAATTGCATCACTTAAAATTGCATCTTCTAAGTTGCTATCACTCAAGTCAGCATTACTCAAAATTGCATTACTCAGAACTGCATGTTTAAGATTGGCATGACTTAAATTCGTATTACTTAAATTGGCATTGCTGAGAATTGCATCACATAAATTGGCATAACTTAAATTAGCTTGATTAATAGCAGCATTACTCAAGTCGCATTCTTGCAAATTAGCATTACTTAAATTTACCGCACATAGTTTTGAGTCTGATAGGTTTGTATTACTAAGATCGGCAAATTCTAGATTTGCATTGGTCAAATCACTACGACGGAGATCGGCATTGGTGAGATTAACATTACTTAAAATTGCATTACTTAAGTTTGTCTCACTTAAACTAGCATTACTCAAGTCACTTTCATCTAAGTCTGCGCCACTCAAGTTCGCACCATTAAAATATGCCTTAGTCAGATCGGCTCCCTGAAGGTTTGCCAAACTTAGATCGCATCTTTGCAAATAAGCTTCTCGTAGATGCGCCTTACTCAAATAGGCTCCATTTACTTCTGCATCTTTGAGATTTGCCTTATATAAATCAGCCTCTCGCAAATTTGCCTTCACTAGATCAGATCCACTCAGATTCGCACCTAATAAATTAGCATTACTCAGATTTGTCCAACGCAAATTTACTCCACTCAAATCTGCTTCGCGGAGATTGGCTCGTCTCAAGTTAGTACCACTCAGATTGGGAATAATCTCTGGGTTTTCCAGTCGCCATCTATTCCAACTGGCTACTCCTTGTTTTAGTATCGCAAGATGTTCTGAGTTTCCCATATGTCTTCCCTTTTACGCTATATCTCTCTAAAAAATGTAGCGGTTATTTAGAGGGATATGCTCCCATTAATCAGTACTTGGCGAAACAAGAAAAAATCAGTAATAATAAGACACAAAATGGTGTAGCAATTTTGTTCCTTACTTACCAATCCAAAATATGCTTAATTTGAGAAACTATTTGAACGGGATTGAAGGGTTTAGCGATCGCACCTTTGACTCCTAGCTGAGCAATTTTTTGAGATTCGGTGAGGTCAACTCGAGCAGTTAGCAAGACAACGGGAATATCTGCAAATTCAGGATTAGCTTGCAAAGTTTTAAGAAAAGCAAATCCATCCATGTTTGGCATGATCATATCTAGCAAAATTGCATCAGGTCGGATATTGGCAACGGCGGCTAAACCTTCTTCGCAGCAAGGGACAGTTACTGGTTGCCAGTCACTGAAGATTTCTAGACAAGTCTCGACAATTTTGCAGATATATTCCTCATCATCTATTAATAAAACTGTTTTTCTAGATATGTTTTCCATTGGGACTGTGAAATACAATTTGGCTTCTAATTTAGATTTAGTGTAGAGAATAAAAGTGAGGATATTCTGAGGGAGATGAGATTTAAGATTTTCTGTGGCGCGGCTGCGCCGCGCCACAGAAAATCTGGCTCTTGATTTCAGCAATTACCACTTTAAAAGCTGGGCAATTTGATCGGCAATTTGGAGTGGCTCAAAGGGTTTGGAGATCTTACCTGCGACATCTAGTTGAGCAAATCTGGCGCGATCGCTTGCTTGTACTTTGGCAGTTAAGAGAATTACAGGAATATTTTGTGTTGCTGGATTTTGTTGAAGATGCTGAAAGACAGTAATGCCATCCATTTCAGGCATCATTACATCAAGGAGAATTGCGTCGGGCTTGAGGGATTCGACAATGCTAAGCCCTGCTTTGCCAGAGTTTGCGATTTGGACTTTCCATCCTTTAAAGCTTTCTAAACAAACCGCTATGACTTGAGCCAGATTTGGTTCGTCATCAATCAATAAAATCGATTTGCTCATATTTATAAATTTCTAAATAATGTTGTTCTAATTCTTTCTATCCTACATTCCGCTCGTAATGGAAGGGTAAAATAATTACCGAAAATCAAAATCATCGAAAATCAAAAAAGAGGAGGTAAATATTAATACAGAGATGAAAGTATCGAATCTAGACCATCTAGGGATCGTG
>NZ_NDHW01000019.1 GCF_002251945.1 Pseudanabaena sp. SR411 | reverse complement strand
AGATTTTATCCTTTAACTTTCCTCCTAGATACAAAGGGGTTTAACGAGTTTATCTCTGCCTTTGCTTGTTGGAGTTTAGTAAAAGATTTTATCCTTTAACTTTCCTCCTAGATACAAGGGGCTGTGCCCCCGTGCCAGCCCCCAACCTTGAGGATCTCAGGAATTTCCTTCCACATAACATCAGATATTAACTGATGTTATATGGCGTTGCCATTTCTTGAATCTCAAAACCCAGTAAACAATTAAAAAAAGCCTTGCAAAGCAAGGCTTTTTTTAATCAAATTAGAAGGGAATCCGAAATACTCGACCACCGCCAGTACTTTCTGTGACTTGCCAAACTAAACCTTGATCGCCAGTATCTCGCCAAGGTTGTTGGAAAACCGAGAGAGTACCTTTGGCAGTTTCTCCTGCATTCACAACATTTTTGCCAGATGCACTGATGAACTGTGACGAAACTGTTTTTCCATCAGCATTGGTTGTTTTCGCAAATATAGGAACAAATCCAAAGGACTGACTGCTATTGTTGACGATTTCTACATTCATTATGTATTTACCGCTCGACTCAACCTTACCTCCATTAATGTTAATACTCACATTGTCATTGGTTTGCCCAGCAACTACAGCCACCTTGCCTAAAGTTGGCTTGTTACTGGGTTTGGAAGTAGGAGTTGGAGTGTCTTTAGAGGGTGGATTTTTAGCTTCCGATTTACAGAATGCACCCCGCGCTGCAATTAGAGCTTCAATATTCTCTAATGAGTAGCGGTTGTAGTTGCGATTCTGGACGGCTGCTTGTAAATATCTCACTCGCTCTGAAGAAGCAGGATGACTATCTAGCCAGCCTGTCTGCCGATCTTTCTCATAACCACGCCAGCGATCAAATACACGATATAGTCCATCCGCAGAATAGCCAGCCGAAGAGAGAATGCGCGTGCCTAAGAAATCAGCTTGTTGTTCAAGCGATCGCCCAAATGCAAGTTCTGGTTTGAGATACTCCAAGAATGTATTGATCAACCCTACTTTTTTTAAAGCTCTAGCTTTGGTTTCGGTAATAATCTTTTGATAGGAATGCGAAAAGACCGCATGGGCAATTTCATGGCTGAGAATACCCGCAAGTTCTGCTTCCGATTCCATATCGGCGATCGCACCTGTATTGATGAAGATCTTGCCTCCTGGTAGAGCAAAAGCATTGAGGGAGTTGTCTTGGATGATATTGAACTCATATTTGAAATCATCACGACCCGATAGCTTTGCTAATTTCTGACCAAGGTTGTTGATATATTCCGTCAGTTTCGGATCAGTTACTAACGCCACACTCTGTTTGATTTCGGCAGCACTTTCTTCACCAAATCCCGATTCTCCTTTAAAAATCTGCTCAATGATTTTGCGATCACCCGAAATAATTGCTGAAATAAATGACTCATTTTTGAAATCATTAATAAACTGATTCATGTAATCATCAGCTAGCTTCTTATATTTAGGAGCGTCAGGATGTTCGGGATAGTTAAGTGCAAACTGACGGGAAGCAATGGA
>NZ_NDHW01000002.1 GCF_002251945.1 Pseudanabaena sp. SR411 | reverse complement strand
CGTTGTAAAAGTCTGGTCAAAAACTTTGACAGAACTTTAGACAATGCTAATGCGAGAATTCATCTTTGCTTTATCAGGCTTATGCTTAAGCGCCTCGCTAAGGCTTCCTAAGATACCAAATGGGTTCTATACTGACAGTCTTAGGGCTTTCTGAACACACTAAAAGCTCTTTACTTTATCATAATTGCGATAAGTCTGTTCCAGCAGGAGCGATTCCATACGGGACTGGATTCCCAAAACTTCCTTGGCATTGCCCTTTATGCGAAGATGACGTAGAAGATTATTCTGAACTATCTTTTGATGTTATGGTTACAGCAATCGAACCTATTGAATTTGTATGAGTTTGTCACAAGAGCAAATAGTCAAACAAGCTATTGAAGCTTTAAAGTTAGTCAACAAAACTAGCACTGAAGCTAATGCTTTGATCTCATATTTATATACGCCAGATCTAATCTTAGAAGAACATCTTTCTAAACTTAGAGTGTTTCTAAATTTACCTAGACCTACAAAAAAAGAAAAGCAAGATGCTGGATATCTTTTAGAAGAAATATCTTTGATTAGCTTTTGTGGATTAGATAGGTTACACAAACATTAAAAGTTTTCGTTCTCCTTCTGCTCAATATGAGCTTGTTATTGGTGGAGATACACTGGAGTGGAAAGAAATTTGTGAATTTCTATTCTTGAATTTTAATCAAAGAGACATAGTTCTGGAATCTAAAGCAATTAAAAGCAGTTTGTCTGATAGCCAGTTTGCAAGAATGTGTAGCATTATGACATTTAGTTTAACTCATGCTGGATTAGGAATATTCTTCACTTTAAATGGCGCTTCTAGTTTCCCAAAAAGAAATCAAGCTAGACAGCAAACGATAGGAAATGCTAGGTTGCGGCAAGTTGTTTTTCATGCTTCTACTAAAAAAGTAATAATAGTTTTAGACAAGGATGATATTTTTACGTTAAATCAAAGCGGTTCATTAATTACGTTATTAATAAGAAAAACAAGAGATTTACATGAGTTAAGTGGTGTGCCAAATGCCCCAGTTGAAGAATTTGTGGAAGCTGATCTCCCTGAATCTCCTAGTAAGCTTAAGCAAATTTATACGCAGATTTGCAACAGAAAAAATATTATAATTAATTTATAACCCCGATGTTAGAAATTTGTAGAAGTTCTAACATCGGGGTCTCATTTTCCCATAAACGCCGAAAGTTTTCAGCCGTGCTTAATGTGCGCTCTCTGACTCCTTCATCCCAATAACAAAACACATCTACACATTCAAAGTTATCCAGCAAATCGCTGGCAATCTCATTTGCCGACCCTGTAATTGAATTATGATGTGTGTTGTCATCGCTTCTGCAAAATCTTGCTTGGCAAGATTTTTTAGCCATTCTCTAATTTGTTGAAAATTAAATAGATCCGTCAGCAGTTGCAAAGAATTAAAAAGAATGTATTTACGAAATTTTAACAATTTTTTTAGTCCTTTGCAATGGCAAATTATTTTACAAACAGCACAGATCGCCCATGATTTGAATTTACGGGCTTTTGCGGTTGGTGGAATTGTGCGCGATGCCATTGTTAGGCAAAATCAAAAAACACTACCTTTCCCTAAAGATCTAGATCTAGTTTTCGATGGAGCTGAGCAAGCGGGAATAAAAGTGGCGATCGCATTGCATCAGCTTTTTCCTGCATCAAAATTACAAATCCATGAAAAATTTCAGACAGCGGTATTGATTTGGCAAGATGCTGCCCAAGACTTTGAAATGGACATGGCGACAGCGCGACGAGAGATTTATGCCTATGCTGGTGCAAATCCACAGGTAATGGCGACGACTCTCGAAGAGGATCTGTGGCGACGCGATTTTACGGTGAATGCTCTAGCTATAGAACTAGATCCGCAATTGGGAGTTAAAGGTGAAGTAATTGATCGCTTTAATGGGCTAGCAGATTTAGTCAATAAACAGGTACGCGCCATTCGTGAAAATAGCTTTGCCGAAGATCCGCGTCGGTTGTTTCGGGCTGTGCGGTTTGCTGTGCGCCTAGATTTGGCGATCGCCCCAGAAACCTACAGGGAAATCATGGCAACTACTTCAAGTAGAATTCATGATGCGATCGGTGGAGCTAGATTGCGATCGGAGTTGCTTTATACTCTTGCCGAGCCTAGGACTGGAGAAATGTTTGAATTGTTGCAAAAATTGGGTGCATTACGATGTGTTCATCCAGATTTAAAACTACCCACAGATTTAGCTAATTCGTTTAAGCATCAATGGCGGCGATCGCAATATTGGCTCAAGTTACTCAATCGATTAGAACCCCAAAATTATGCCCCGATGCCACTAGGCTTGGAGTTATTGTTATCCTACTTGCCCCATCAGATCGCGACACAATTAGATCTTGGATTAACTCCTGAACAAAAAACAAGACAGCAGAAATTAGCAGATCTAACAATGTACTTGCCGAATTTAAAAAATATTGGTTTAAAAAAGTCAGATATCACCCAAAGTCTGCAAAAATTTGACACTCAGACGTTAATCTTGGCGGGTGTAAAATGTGAACCTGCTCAACGGCGCATTGTCTGGTGCTATCTTAGCCAATGGCAACTAGTCAAGTCTCCCTTAACAGGTGCAGATCTACAGCAACTTGGATATGCAGCAGGTAAGCAAATGGGCGAAATATTACAACGCCTAAGATTTGCCATGATTGATCGTGAAATTCACACCAAAGAAGATGCGATCGCCTATCTTCATACCCAAGAGTAATTACCTGACAAAAAATGGTAGAGCCATTTTTTGTCAGGTTTTAATTCACCAATGCGTAACTACGCTTTGGTGAATAAGAATAAAGGCGTGCGAAGCACGCCTTTATTCTTAAACATTTTGATGATTGCGATAAAATGTAATCAAAAGCTTTCAGCGCCAATCAGTACAAAAATTTAGGACAGGCATATCATGAGAGGCGGTATCCGCATCGGCAGCATTTCTGGCATTCCCATCTACATTGATTCATCATGGTTTCTCGTCCTTGGCTTTCTAGCTGTTTGGCTGAGTGCTGCCTATACGAAGCTATCACCATCTTTTTCTCTAGGCTATGGCGCTATCACCGCCATGCTTTTCTTTTTATCGATCGCCTTCAATAAAATTGCCCATGTGGTCATGTCTAAGGCTCGTGGCGTAGAAATCAACGCGATTAATATTCAATTCATGGGTGGCGCTAATACTGTTGAACAAGAAGCCAAAGATCCTTTCTCTGTATTTAGTATTGCGATCTCAGGACCTTTGGTGAGCTTAGTTTTGAGTGTGATTGGATTTACGGCAGCTTGGCTAATTGCAGGGGATGTGATTTTTTCTAGCAATCCTAAAACTATTGAAACCTTACCCGATAGTATTGGCAGTATTCGCACTATTTGGACAATGATTGCGCTGAATATTGCCCGCATCAATCTGATCTTTGGGGTGTTTAGCCTCATTCCTGCTCTACCTTTTGAAGGTGGTCATATTCTCAAAGCTGTGGTTTGGAAACTCACAGGCGATCGCTTTACAGGTATCCGATGGGCTGCGCGATCGGGGCAGTTTTGCGGGATCTTGACGATGATTTTGGGTGGATTGGTCATGTTCAGCAGTCCTATCGGTGGATTGTTTTTGATCTTTATCGGATGGTTCTTATTTGGTAGTGCGGGTGGCTATCTCTATCTCAACAATTTACAACAGGCTCTACTTGATATTAATGCTGAAGCAGCGATGACCAGAGATTTTCGTCTAGTTGATGCTGAAATCTCATTGCGTGAATTTGCGGATAAATTTTTATTAATGGAAGAGAAAGACGCAAATCCAATTTATATCGCTTCTTCCAATGGTCGCGATCGCGGCATCATTTCGGCTGGCGCGATTCGCAATATTGATAGTAGTGAGTGGCAAGCAAAGTCCTTGCAATCTCTAGTCACAACCTTAGATGACATTGACACAGTTGAGCTTAAAACACCAATTTCCACGGTTGTGAATTTACTGGAGCAAAAACAATTGCGTTATGTAATTGTGCGATCGCCTGTGGGTTCAGTTGCTGGAGTAATCGATCACGGAGATATTATTAAAGCTCTGGATAGCAAACTGCTTTGGCGCATTCCTTCAGAATATGTCAAACAAATTAAGGTAGATGGGAAATTTCCTGCTAACTTCCGTTTAGTCGAGATTTGCGAACAGTTAACAGAGAAACAATAAAAAAGCACAAAATGGCAACGCCATTTTGTGCTTTTGTGGAAATTAAGAAACAAACCCAGTAAGGTTTGTTTCTTAGAAACCGATAGAATTTAAATCTTCTGAAAAATCTTCTAAAGTGACAAAATTAGATGCAGGTTGTGACGAAGATTTTGAATCTGAGCCATTGAGAGAAATAGTTTCCATATTGCCTAATATCCGCTCTATGGTCGTCGCTCCAAGATCTGAGCCTAATTTGATTTTGTCTTTCTCAAGAGCGTTGTTAATAGTTTGAGATTGTCCAGTTTTTTCTTCCTCATCCATTAGCTGCAACAATTTATCTAAATTTTGTTTGGGAATTCTTGATTTAATTGACTCGATATCACTTTCCAATTCGGTTATATCTGATTCTATAGATGCCACAACAGTGCGATCGCTTGAGGAGAACTTATCAAACAAATCATCATCTGTATTTGCTGAATTTGTTTCTTGGTTGACTTGATCAATAGATAAATTTTCACTCTCACGATAACTATTTGCTGAACCCACATTCATAAAGTCATCGAATAGAGAATCCGAAAAATCAGAGTTTTCAGTTATATCATTAATGATTTGCACGGGTTGAGAACTTAAGCGTGATGGCTCTAGAAAATCATCAAACAAAGAATTTGCGGTAATTGAATCTCCATTATTATTTAGGCTAGATTCTGGAATTGACTGATTCTCTTCAAACCTTGGTGATGATGTTTCTGGAAAATCATCAAACAAAG
>NZ_NDHW01000192.1 GCF_002251945.1 Pseudanabaena sp. SR411 | reverse complement strand
TTAATTTGTCTCCTCTTCGGCTTCATATTTTAAAGTTTTTTTCTCCCACCTGCCAACGCTATTATTTGCTCCCTGCACCTGTTTCGTAATTGTTTTTCTCATTCCATTACGAGCGGAATGTGGGTTAGATGATCGCAGGAATTCTATCCACGTAACATCAGTTATATCAAAGAATAATGGCGGCGCGAAGCGCTGCCATTACTCTTTGATATAACTATTGCGAAGCAATATTTTGCTCCTAGGCGCTAGTCAGGAATAAAATTACATCACCTTCTTGCACCACATATTCTTTACCTTCACTGCGGAGCAACCCCTTAGCACGAGCCGCACTCATTGAGCCGCACTCCACAAGGTCTTTAAAGGCAACTGTTTCCGCCCGAATAAAGGCTTTCTCGAAATCAGAGTGAATTACGCCTGCGGCTTGGGGTGCTTTCATCCCCGCATGAATTGTCCAAGCGCGGGCTTCCTTTGGCCCAACTGTGAAGTAAGTGCGTAAACCTAAAAGGTGATAGGTGGCACGGATTAGAGATTTTAAACCGCCTTCTTTAACTCCAAGGGATTCTAGAAAGTCTTGACGTTCATCATCTGGCAATTCTAAAAGTTCAGCTTCAACCTGAGCCGAGACAATAGTTACTTCAGCATTCTCCGCCGCCGCGATCGCCTTGACTTTATCGACAAAGGCATTACCAGTCGCCAGATCATCTTCAGAGACATTTGCTGCGTAAATTGTCGGCTTGAGAGTCAACAACTGCAACACCGAAATTGCTTCCTTTTCTTCATCGTTGAGATTGGCAAGACGCGCAGGTTTACCAGCGTCTAAAGTCTCGCGAACTTTTTCAAGGGCGGCTAATTCGATTTTTGCATCGGCATCGGCGCGAGCAGCTTTACGGGTACGCTCAATACGGCGATCGACTTGGGATAGGTCGGATAGAGCTAGTTCGAGGGTAATAATTTCAATGTCACGGGCTGGATCGATTGAGGCTTCAACATGGATGATGTCGTCATTTTCAAAACAACGCACGACATGAACGATCGCATCGCAGACACGAATATTTCCTAGGAACTGATTTCCTAGCCCTTCGCCCTTGCTTGCGCCTCTGACCAATCCTGCAATATCGACAAATTCGACTCGAGTGGGGATGATTTGCGCGGATTTACCGACTTCGGCGAGGGTATTTAGGCGATCGTCAGGGACGGACACCGAGCCAACGTTGGGTTCAATCGTACAAAAGGGAAAGTTGGCTGCTTCCGCCTTAGCGTTGGCAACTAGAGCATTAAATAACGTAGACTTCCCCACATTGGGTAGTCCGACAATCCCAGCTTTGAGCATGATGGCTATCTAAACGAAAACTTTTTTGACTTGTGCTTATAAATTTTGTCACAAAAGTCTCACCAAGTGAGACTTTTACTAAAATTTAGCTAGAAGTAATGTTTTTTGTAATGAAGTGCCGCGCGGAGCGCGGCACTTCATTACTTCTATATGATCCAACTCCTAAGATTCTCTTTAAGTTTTTGTTTGATAATCCAATCCTCAAGAGTCTCCTTAAGTTGTTGTCTGCGGATCGGCTTACTCAGAAAATCATCCATTCCCATTGCTATGCAGCGATCGCGATCTTCGGTAAAAGCATTGGCAGTCATCGCGATGATCACTACATGTTTGGATGTCTGAGCAGTAGATTCAAGTTGACGGATAGCTTGAGTCGTGTCATATCCATCCAATAAAGGCATCTGACAATCCATCAAGATAATGTCATAATCTTTAGTTCGCATTAACTCCAGTACCTGTTCCCCATTTTCAGCTAAGTCGGCTTGACATCCTAATTGTGATAAATATGTCATTGTCACTTTCTGATTGACAATGTTATCTTCTGCTAATAGAATCCTTGATCTTTTTAGCTCTTCTAACCCAATATTCGGCTTAGGGCGATCTCGAAGATGTGGAATAATTGCACTCGCAGAAGCATCATTAGCTAGAACTGGATTCTCAATTCCCAGAGATGAAAACATTGCTTTAAGTAATCGCTGCTCCTTAAAGGGTTTCGTTACGTATCCACAAAAGCCTTGATGAATAGCTATTTCAGCCTCACCTTGTCTGTTGGCTGTCAATATTGCCATAATTGGTAAATCAGCAAATCTCTCTTTCCCATGAATTTGCTGCATTAACTTAGAACCATTAAAATCAGTTAGTCCCCAATCTATAATGGCAACATCAACTTTATTCCTTGCGTCCAAATATCTAATCGCGTCCATAATGTTAGATACTTCATAGACTTCCGCACCAAACTTAGAGAGGTAATAACCTATCGCATGGCGGGCATGTTGGTTTGCGTCAACTACTAAAACATTTCGCTTACTTAAAGTGCGAGCATTATCACCTAAAGATGGGGGATTCTGAATTGGTTGAAGAGTAAAAGGAATCCTAAACCAAAAACAAGTTCCTTTCCCATTCTCGACAGGGCTAGATATACCGATTTCACCTTGCATTAGCTCCACTAACTGACGACAGATCGCTAGTCCTAATCCAGTACCACCAAAACGGCGATTAGTAGAGGTATCAACTTGAGAAAAAGGTTTAAAGAGCTTATCTTGATTTTCGGGATCAATACCAATACCTGTATCGATAACTGAGAATCGCAAATAGACTTGAGATTGTGGTGAATCCTTATTTGATAAAGGGTTAGATTGCTCAAAAATGCGATCGCGTTCGACCCGCACCACGATCTCGCCTTCAGTCGTAAACTTAATTGCATTACCAATTAAATTCATCATGATTTGCCTGAATCTAACTGTGTCCGCAATTAGTAAAGTTGGTAAGTTCTCTGCAAAACAAGCATTAATTTCTAGACCCTGATTATGGGCTTGAAATGCAAAGAGTTCAAGAATTTCTTCTATACATTGCTCTAAATTGAAAGGTAAACTTTCTAATTGCAACTGTCCTTCTTCTAGTTTTGACAAATCCAAAATACGATTAATTAAACTAAGCAATAAATTACCGCTTAACCGAATATTTTCCACAAAGTCCTGCTGACGATCATCTAGATTTGTCCCAAGTAACAGGTCTGTCATACCCAAAACGCCATTCATGGGAGTCCGAATTTCATGACTCATATTTGCTAAGAAAATACTCTTCGCTTTGGCTGATTGCTCAGCAAATTGTCTAGCGGCTAATAATTCTTGTTCTTTACGCTTCAGTTCTGTAATATTACGACCAACATAAACAAAATCATGGTTAGGTTCAACATTATACTCAAGTTGATGGTTTTGGATAGTTGAGCAAGAGAAAGAGATCAAAATCTCTTCACTAGTTTTTGATAGACATAATATTTCGATATTTGTAAAATAGCGATCGCTATCTAGAATATGTTCATTAGTTAACTGGTTTTGTAGATAATTCTGATGAATCAAATCTAATTGATGAGGATTTTCAAATAATGAAGCGATCGATGCACTTACTAATTCATTTTGGGAATAACCAAACAAATTGATAGCCGCAGGGTTGACAGTTTTAATTTTGCCTTGATAATCAGTAACAATTAAAGCATCAGCCATCGCAGAAATGATTTTGTCAATATATTCCTTCGACTTTAACAGAGCATTAGCAAGTAAATCAGATTCATTTGCCCTTTGCATTAATGTCTGAGACATTATCATCACATCTGTGGCATCTTCAATGCAGATAATAATATTTTTATCTTCTTCTTCTAATTCATTTGTACCAATAATATAAAAATTAAAATAGAGAGGCTCTTGAGGATTAAGTGAACGACAGACTCCTTTAATTTCAAGACTAGTAAGTTGGTTGAGCCAAATATTATGAAAAGATTCTTCTAATCCAATTATTTCGGGAAATGCATTCCGAATATCTTTATTCAGCAATGACTCGTGGGGATATTCAGAAAATCGTTCGGCTCCATAGGAAGTATCAGTAATCATAAACTGGCGATCAATTGTAATAAACGATCGCTCTGAAGCAGTGAGAAGTTTTTTTAGAAGTTTTGACTGTTTCATAGCAGCTAATGATTGATGAATAGAATGCTGAACGATTATTTATTGGGGATGTTCTTACTTGTAGCCTTCTAATACTTTAATTTTAGTCGTCGAGTCTTTATTCTAGCATTAGCATCTGAAACGCCAATTTTTGGAATGTTTCATCAACACCTTCACCAGTTTTAGCTGAAGTAATATTTATAGATATGTTTAGGTTAGCAAAATCAGTTGGGATAGATTGCAATAGACTGTCTCTCTCATGGCTTTCAATCAAATCAACTTTATTCAAGGCAATGATTAAGTTAGATTGAGGATTAATGGATTTAAAAAGCTGCACATGATCTTTGAGATTTTGCATACTTGAGTTTCTGGTCACGTCGCCAACGATGATTGCTCCCTTTGCTCCTTGTAAATAACTGGGTGCGATCGCCTTAAAACGGGTACTACCTTCAATATCCCAAATAATCAACTGCAATTGTTTTAATTCTACTGAAGAATCATTTACACAAGAATTATTAATAGAGACTAATTTCCGTGAGATTTTTACACCAACCGTTGATAAATACTTATCACTAAATTGACGATCAACAAACTGGCGAATTAGGCTGGTTTTACCAACACCAAAATCACCAATCAGACATATTTTTTGAGAAATTACTTTGGTAGGAGAATGCATTTAATTAGATACGGACATGGGCTTTAAAATTGGTTGAAACTCTACCCACCTTAAGATTTGGTCAGAGGGTTGCTGCACAGATACATCTATTATCCCAGAAATATGTAAGCGTTTAGCATTTACACCTCTTTGCAATAGAGCATCTCGAACAGTTTGAGCGCGTTTCATTCCTAATTGATAGTTGATAGCGCGATCTCCAATATTATCATTCTTTACCAAAATCTTAAGATTGTAGTCTGGGTAAAGATCTAGAAAAGCTTGAACTTCTATTAGTTTTTCGGTATCACTTGGTTCTAGGGTTGTCACCCACAGTGGAAAGTAGATGCGTGTGGATAGCTTTGGTGTCAGAATCGTGGCGGCATTGCTAACCGTAGTAATTCCTGCAATTTTAGTGAATGACTGAGTGATTTTGGGGATCAGTCGGGGCTGCTCAATCTGTCCTGTAATTGTTACTTGTCCATCTTTAAATTGGCTCTGAATATTTACGCCTTGGGTGTAGTTGAGGGCTTTAGTAAGTCGTTGGACTTCGATCGCTACAAGTTCAGGATCGGGCGGTATATTGACGGTATAAATATTATTGTTGATTTTGCCATTTGCTATTTCTGTTTTGGTAGATGAAATCGCCACTTGGAGGGCGCGATCGCGTAAATGTTGATTTGGCAATTTGCCTGTTAATTTCAAGCGATCGCCTTCGGCAGTTACGTTCAGCCGATAGACAGCGAGTTCAGGCGTACTGGCGAATGCTTCTAAAACTTTCGCTTCAAGTTGACGATCTCGATTAGCGTAATATTGAAAAATTCCTATCGGCACAAAAATCAGGGCAAGTACGGCTAAACTCATAACCATCAGAGTCTTTGGTGATTGCTTGGAAAGTTTTGTCTTTTCAACTTCTATTAATGTTTTGAGTTGAGTTTCTACTTCCATGGGAACCATACTGGGATCACCGTCAAATTCTTTGAAGCGATCGCCATAGACTTGCACAACTCGACCAAAAACATCGCGAATTTTGTTTACCAAAGCCGCGTCAGGTTCTCCTTGAATAATCACCGCAAGATAACAATATCCCGCCACTTCCAGCAAAATCTTAGAACCACTATAGTTAATCGCATCAAGTTCCGTGGTACTTTCCGATCGCGATATACATTCATTGGCAAAGCTCCGAATCGCTGTCAACATCCCTGCTAGCATGTCTGAGTCAATTGGCTCTACCAAAGAATCAAGATCACTTTTTTGGATATCGATCATTACTAGTCCTGATAGATTATGAATCAAAAATATGGCTTGAATTTCAAAGGGAACTGATTCTTTAAGGATTAATTCGGCTTCAGAAACGCCTTTTATTCTGGCGCGAAATTTACGCTGTATGCCTTCTACGCTAAAAGTCTGTTCAACCTTTTCATTAATGGAACGAATTGCTTCCGCAAAATATTTGGTGATCGTATTCCCAATTACAGGATAAAGAGCATCAACCATAGCATCACGTTCAAGTACGATCTGTTGCTTAATAGCCGCTCCCATTTCTGGTGCAAGTGCATCAACGATTTCATCGCGATCAATCCGAATTTGTTCACGAATAGCTGCCCCAACTTCTGGCCCGAGAGCCTTCGCAATTTGCTCAGGGTTATTACGAATTTGGTCACTAATCGCATTGGGTAAAAGATCGGCGATCGCATGACTCATCGATAAACGATCTAGTTGCGATCGCTCAAAGATCACCTCAGCGATAATTGGTGTAATCGCTTGACACATCTCTTCTCTAGCTTGATCGGCTTTGAGACTGAGCAGCTCCGCAATAATTGGCAGCAAAAGCTGGACTAACTCTGCTGGTTGATTAATTTGATTTTCTAACTGAGCAACACGCTCCCTAACCCCTTCAATCTCCATCGGAATATTGCTATTTTCATCGTCCATAGCCGAGAGTCTACGAGAAGCACTGTGCAGAAGACTTTCTAAACCCTCGATTTTGTTCATTATTTCAGGATTATTTACCTGACTTTCAACAATTCCTAGCTTTTGCTCAACCGCAATTTTAAAGCTTCTCAAATCTTCTAACTCTGGCACAACCAGAATATCCTGCAAAAGATGTAAGGCTTCATCATCTGAGGAGTTTTCTAAATAGGAGTTTTTTGACGGCGTTTGTAATTGAGGTCGAGAAGCAGGTACTGAGACGGATTGAGAGATTTGAGAAGAGTTTGTTTGAGCAATTTGCGGAGATACTATTTGGGCTTTATCACTACCTAAGAGAATCTCTTGGATGAGGTTAACCGTCTCAATTTCTTCTTTTCGTGAAGGTTCTATTTGTTCTAATCGGGAATATTTAGAATTGTCAACAAGATCTAAGTTTTCCGTAGCCTGTTCTACTGTTTGCCGATCTTTAACATCATGATCAAACCCATTTTTAGCAGAAGGAATATCTCTTAAAAAAGGTAGCTCATCTAGTAGGCTAGGAAAAGGATATACGGAAGGCGATCGCCCGATATCTGAAAAATCTTCATCTAATGATTTTTGTCTGGGCTTAGCCAATGAGTTCTGTGAATTTGGCGATCGCGTTATATCTAAAAATTCTTCATCTGGAAATTTTTTTCTAGACTTTCCTATTAAGTTCTGCTCGCTCTCTAACAATCTTGAGCTAGACTTAATTTCTTTATATTTATTATCATAATTGTCAATATTTAACAGACTTGAATCATCTACCCGTTGCTGATTCTGAGAATTTTTAGGTTTTTCAGAGTCAATAATATTTAGCTCAGAGAGCAGGAGTAAAAACTTTTCAACATCACTGAGCGCTTTATTCTGGAAGTTACCCTTTTGCTCTCCTTTTAGCTCTGACATACTACTTTTGCATAATGACAGTGTTTTTGTACTATAGCAATGAAAGTTTTGCTTAGAACATAAAACCAAAATAAATGAAGGCGGCGCTTCGCGCCGCTTTCATTTATTTTGGCTCTCCACAAATGCAAAACAAGGGGCTTCAGCCCCTTGTTTTGCATTTGTGGTTACTTACTTTTTATGGAATTTATGGCTTGGCTTTAGAAGTACGTGATGTAGTTCTAGTTGCAGGGCTAGTTGCGTCCGCGCTAGTTGAGACTTTTGGCTCAGAATCGAGGATACTCACCCGTTCATACTTCTCTTCCACCTTTTCTTCAGCCGCCTCACGCAGTTCAGGTACAAACTCAGAACCCTTAAGTCGCATACCTAACTCAAATAGCAGCTCAGCCATATCATCTTTAGAAAGTTTGTCTTCTCGAAGAATTGAGAAATGACGGTCTAGCTCCTCTAAAACTAGCGATCTCAATTCACGAGTATCATTTTGTAAATTATCTCTAGTTTGGGCAATTTCTTCCCGCAGCGCTACCCGTTGCGCTTCAACGGACTCATCAAGGGTCTCAATATTACTTGTAAACTTGCGGTTAATGCGATCGAATTGTTGACGTAGGTCAGCAGCTTCCTCCTGAGTAGAGGTACTAATCGTTTTTAGTCGCTTATCAATAGACTCAACCGCCGCCCGTAACTCACTGGCTAACACTGATTTTAAGTCGTTAAGGCGATCGCGGACATCTTGCTGAATAGCTGAAATATCCGACTCAGCTTTATCTAGCCGACTAGTGTATTCGCGCAAATGTGCGCCGAAAATGATATCGCGAATTTGATCAATATTGCCTAAGCGTTCGCGGATCTCATCTCTGGTGATTTCACCCATTAGGTTACCTCTAGGAATGATTTGAATAGTTACAAAGTTTTTTAGCCTCAAGGCTCTACATACTGCGGTTTGCATTTTGTCTACGACAGTTTACAAACCGTAAAACCCATACTAATTTTGGTTTGCGATTTTCATATTGACCATGCCAATGTAAAAACCTCATGCATAATGTTTCTGGCGATCGCCACTAAACATAACCATAGCAAAGTCTTGCCATTTTTGCTGTCTTTTGGTAGCAGTGCTTTACACTTCCCTCACTTTTGAGCTTTATACCAAAACATACAAACGGCTACGCCGTTTTATGTTTTAGCAACCTTTACTAAGAAAGAGCGTGAGGCAGCGCTTTGCGGTGTCTCACATTTTTTAGTGATGGCTATAATTCGTGTCACTTCGCAGAATTGTTATTAATTTGGGTAATATAAACACAGCACTGCTAGTCAGAATTACGAATTACAAAATTACGAGTCAGGAATTCGTAATTCGTAATTCGTAATTCGTAATTTTATTAGCATTGTTATTATTGGCAAAATATGTCTGCGATCGCCCAATTACAGTACAAAAAGCTGCGCTGGCAGAGAAGCAAAAGTTCTTCACTAGCCCGTCAACGCGAGGTGTTTTTAGCTGCGTTTACATTCCTGTTTTTTATATGGTGGGATAAGTTTTGGCAAAATAATACATCAAGTACGCGCAGCAAAAGGGCTGAATGGCTGGTTCGCAATATGCTCGAACTAGGTCCAACATTTATCAAGATTGGTCAATCACTGTCTACTCGCGTCGATCTGTTACCACCCGAATACATTAGTACTTTGGCGCAGCTCCAAGACAAAGTGCCAGCCTTTAGTGCTAAAGAGGCCAGAGACATTATCGAACTGGAACTAGGGAAATCTCTTTATACAATCTATCGTGACTTTGACGAAATTCCTCTTGCCGCCGCTAGTCTCGGACAAGTACATCGAGCTACTTTGTACAGTGGTGAAGAAGTTGTTGTCAAAGTCCAACGTCCGGGGTTGAAAAAACTATTCGATCTCGATTTACTTGCGGTTGGCAAACTTCTCAAGGTATTTCGGCGCTATTTTGCATGGACACGCAAATATAATTTAGAAGGAATTTATCAAGAGTTTTTTACGATTCTTTATCAAGAAATTGATTATGCGATCGAAGGCAGCAATGCCGATCGCTTCCGTAAAAATTTTGAAGGCTATCCACGGATCGTTGTCCCAAAAATCTATTGGGACTATTCCACCTCTATGGTTTTGACCTTAGAATATGTCCCAGGCATCAAAATTGATGATCGTCAAGCCCTTGAAGCCTGTGGATTGAATCCCAAAGAAATTAATCAATTAGGAATCTGCTGCTATCTCAAACAATTGCTCCAAGATGGATTCTTTCATGCTGATCCTCATCCTGGAAATTTAGCTGTCAGCCCTAGTGGAAGTCTCATTTTTTATGACTACGGCATGATGGCGGAAGTAAAAACCATGGCAAAGGATCAAATGGTCAAAACCTTCTTTGCCGTACTGCGGAAAGATACTAATGAAGTCGTTGACACTTTGATGAGCATGGGTTTCATCGAACCGATCGCCGATATGAGTCCGATTAAGCGCATGTTGAAATTCGTGCTGGATCGCTTCACGGAAAGACCAGTAAATATCTATGAGTTTGAGCAAATTAAAGGCGAAGTGGTAGCCATTTTTGAGAAGCAGCCTTTCCGTCTGCCGCCGCAAATGACCTATCTGCTCAAATCCCTCACCACCCTTGATGGAATCGCCCGAATTCTCGATCCAGAATATAACTTCACCACCGCCGCCCAGCCCTTTGTCAAAAGTATTGTCCTCACAAGGGGGCGTGGCAATACCTTAGGAGCTTTGGCACAACAAGCAAAAGATTTTCTGGTTTATCAACTCAATAAACCTAGTCGCATGGAAATTTTATTAGAACGGTTGGAAGAGCGGATCGAGCGTGGTGAGTTGATGATTCAGGTCAAGTCTTCCGAAAGCGATCGCACTCTCAAGCGGATTAACATTGCTGTGAAAGCTTTAATTTATGCTTGTCTTACAGGATTTTTAGTCCTCGCTGGAGCCGTACTATTGGTCGGTACAAATGGTACTTATACGAGTTGGGCGATCGCTGCTTTTATAGGTGCTTTTTTCTCTGGATTTTCACTAATACGCGCTCTCGTCCAATTATCAATCCGCGAAAAAATAGATAATATTGCTGAACAATAAAAAGAGGTGGCGGCGCGAAGCTCCGCCACCTCTTTTTATTACTTGGGAAACCAAAAGTGCCAATCAGTATTGGGGTTTGACGGTGGTTTGTAAAAATCAGGATTACCAGTATATAGAACTTCAGCAATGAGAGGAAAACTCTCAGTCTGACTTGGTGGGCAATCCCAATCTGGATGATGCCACTCATCAAGGCGTAAAACCTCAGTCATCCCATTGGGAATAAACACTCCATATTCTTCCTGATTAGCCAGTAACTCTTCTCGATAGTTTTCTAACAAAGCGATCGCAATATCAGGCTCATGCTCCGAAAATAAATCTGGACGAAAAATGATATTCAATTCTGTTAAGGGAATAGATTTACCTCTCACAGTTACAAGATAATCGTTAAGTAATTCATCGTATTTAATTTGTCCCGTAATTAGGTAGCGATTACTGTCAAAATGGAAATTGTGCTGAGCATTATTTTTCTGTGAATTACAGTTGCCCACACATTCAATAATTGTGGTTAGTCCTTCACCAGCAGGACACCAAGTAATTGAGTTGAACATAATAATCCATTGATGCTCATCCCGAAATGCCAAAAGTCTTGACGAAAGATAGTCAACATTTAAATTGCCTAGGCAAGGTATTTTGATCTCATTAAAACTGCGATCTAGAAACTCTAAAATTTGTTGTGGTGATTCCATGTATTTTTAATCTACGATATAGCGTTTATCAGTCTAGTGAAGTATGGGTTTGTTTCCCCGCCTTCGGCGGGGAAACAAACCTTTGTACCTCGCTTGCTTGAAAAACGCTATAGAAGCCGTATTTCTATCTTACAGTGCTTTACATTGTATGTCTTTGATGATTTTCTGAATGACTGATTCTTGAGTTTCAATACTCTCGACTAAACGAAACTGAACAAGCGATCGCCACAAATTATGTTCAGAATGTTTAACATTAAAGTAGATATTTCCTGATAAATAATCGGTAAAAAAGCGCAATCCTAATTCAAAGGTAATCACCCGAATTGCGTCATAAATATAGGCATAGTCAGATTCTGTCAGAAATGATTGCGCCGTTGAGAGATATCCCTGTAAAATCCCTTGACATAGATCCATATCAAATTGAACATCTTGCCATTGTTCCGTCTCTTCACCCGCAGGATTACAACCCGATCGCAAACAATCACCGATATCATAATGCACTAACCCAGATTTCACCGTATCCAAATCGACCACACTCACCGCCAGTTGCGTCTGTCGATCAAATAAAATATTATTCACTTTCGGATCACCATGCATGACTCGCAATGGTAATTTTCCAGATGCTTTCGCATCTTCTAAAATATGTGCTAAGTCCTTGCGATCGCTTACAAAGCGTAAACAATAATCAACTTCAGGTGATTTATTAATATTTCTCGTTCCCAAAATCTCTTCATATTGCTGTAAATATCGTGGCGTAATATGAAAACCTTCTAAGGTATCAGCCAATCGTTCAGGAAGCAAATCACTAGTCAGATGATGGAACATTCCCAAAGCATAGCCAACTTCTCGCGCTTGTTCAATATTCTGCATCGCATCAAAGGATTGAGAACCTGCGATAAAACTAAGCGATCGCCAAAATTCGCCACTTTCAGTCTGCCAATAGTCTTGACCTTGCTGAGTTGGTAATATTTTTGGTATATCCCATCGTCGATCTAGTGGATAATTTTGCAGGCGATCGCGTACATGATTCGCATAAACCCGCATATTCTGCATGACCAACTTTGGTTCACGAAACACTTTGGTATTTATGCGTTGCAAGATGAAAGACTGAGCTTCTACTTCCTGTAAAGAAACTAAAAAAGTATCATTAATATTGCCACTGCCAAATGCTTGAATATCGGCAATTTGATTTTGGTTAGAGAATTTTTGGGCGATCGCTATAATTTGCGATCGTTCAAGCTGAGAGATTTGGTTGTTTTGGCCCATAATTTTTAGATAATGTCAACAATTCTTTGGCTAAGCATAGTGTCATTTTTTGGGTAGTCTGGAAAGTCTATCTAAAAACTTAGGGCTTCGCCGTAAAATAAAGAACCAGATTTTTGATGGCGCGGCTTCGCTGCGCCATCAAAAATCTGGTTCTTTACTAAATTGCAGAATCCTTATAATCCTTATATTGAGGTGACTTGTTGACAAAGCCCCCACCGAATATTCCATTTCCCCTTGCTGCACATCCTCATGGGTTAGCCCGATGGATGCCCATTATCGCTGTGCTAAGGAATTATCAACTTCCTTGGCTGATCCAAGATGTGGTTGCAGGACTGGTACTGACCGCCATCCTCATTCCCGCAGGTATGGGTTATTCCGAAGCCGCAGGCTTACCTGCGATCTATGGGTTATATGCCACGATTGTGCCATTAATTGCCTATGCCATTTTTGGACCTAGTCGGATTTTGGTATTAGGTCCTGACTCAGCTTTGATTCCCCTAATTTCTGCAACAGTGCTACCAATGTCTAATGGCGATCCAGTTCGGGCGATCGCGATCGCGGGAGTTTTAGCAATTTTTTCAGGAATCATCTGCATTGTTGCAGGGCTAGCAAGGTTTGGCTTCATTACCGAACTACTTTCTAAACCGATTCGCTATGGATATCTGAATGGAATTGCTGTGACCATTTTAATTGGTCAATTGCCGAAGATTTTTGGATTTTCCGTGGCTGGCAATACGATTTGGGAAGATCTGATTGGATTTGGGCAAGGTGTTCAAGATGGTAAAACCAACACGACAGCACTAGCGATCGGATTATCTTGTTTGCTGGTAATTCTAGTTCTTAAGAAACTAGCTCCCAAAATCTCAGGGGTCTTGGTGGCGGTGGTAGCGGCAACGATAGTTAGTTCTCTATTCGACCTTGCACAGCGATCGGGCATATCCGTAGTCGGAGTCTTGCCACAGGGGTTACCCACATTCCAAGTTCCTAACATTGCACCGATCAAATTTAATACTTTGTTTTCTAGTGCTTTGGCGATCGCCTTGGTGTCCTATGCCGATCTGAGTGTGTTGTCACGAACCTTTGCCATACGCGGTGGTTATAAAGTTGATCGCAATCAAGAATTAATTGCCTTGGGTATCGCCAATATTGCGGCGGGATTATTTCAAGGATTTTCCGTGAGTAGTAGTGCTTCACGTACTCCTGTAGCTGAAGCCGCAGGCTCGAAAACACAGATTACAGGAGTGGTAGGTGCAATTTGTCTTGCCATAGTTTTATGGTTTGCGCCGATGTTATTACGAGATTTACCCCAAGCTGCTCTCAGCGCTGTGGTTATTTCGGCTGGGCTAGGCATTTTTGAAATTAGGGGAACTTTGCGCCTATATCATTTAAGGCGATTTGAATTTTTTCTGTCAATTGTTTGTTTTTGTGGTGTCGCTGTACTGGGAGTGATTCAAGGCATTTTTAGCGCTGTAGTTTTGGCGTTGATTGCCTTTGTGTGGAGTGCATGGCGACCACACTATGCAGTACTTGGTCGGATTGATGGCATTAAAGGCTATCACGATGTCTCGCGCCATCCCGAAGCTAGACAAATTCCAGGATTAGTGATTTTTCGTTGGGATGCGCCACTGTTTTTTGCCAATGCCGAAACCTTTTGTGAACATGTATTACAGGCGGTAATGAATGCTCCGACGACTACCAAGTGGGTACTAGTAGCCGCAGAACCTGTCACTGATATTGACCTTACGGCTGCGGATGCGATCGCTGAACTTGATAAAACCCTATGCAAAGCACATATAGAATTATGCTTTGCGGAGATGAAGGGACCAACTAAGGATCGCCTAAAACGTTATGGACTTTTCACCAAGATTGGCAAAGATGACTTCTTTCCCACCATTGGACAGGCTGTGGATATGTATTTGGAAGTAAATAAAGTCGAATGGCACGATTGGGATGAATAAATGAGAAAGCGGTGCAATGCACCGCTTTCTCACGTTTTATGACTTAATAGCAATCCAATCTTTTTTTAGTAAGGTGACAAAAGTGGCGATACCTTTGGAAAATCCTACGGGGTCTTGCATCGCATATTCAGGAAAATCTTCGTAGTGTCGCCATTGTTCGGCTGCATTGTGGCGTAAATGCAATACACGTTCTCCATCTTCAAGCTTCCAAAGCATTTGACCGCCAGTTGGGATATTAGACATGGTTCTCCTCCTGTTATGTTAACCAGAACATTCAACATTGGTATGAGCTACCAGTTGTTATCGACAATTTTGGCGATCCCAATATTAAATTCTGTAAATATAGCTACTTTTAATATAGCCATGATCATCAAACTAGTGTAAGGGTGAACGCTTCGAGTTAACCTATGCCTATAGAGATAAATAAGCTGCTTTAGATTAGAGATTCAGAACGCGAGCGCTAAGTTCACGCCTTGCAAGTACTACGCGATCGCACTAATGCGATCGTTGATGAAGATTGTCACGCTATAATAGCTCTTGAATAGAATCAACTAATTTTCGTAAGCGAACTGGTTTGGTAATATAACCGTCTGCTCCTGCATTCATACACTTTTCCTGATCCCCTTTCATCGCTAAAGCAGTGAGTACAATAATTGGAATATTTGCTGTTTTTGGATTAGCCCGAATTAGTCTAATTGCTGTCAGTCCATCCATTTCAGGCATTTGAATATCCATCAGAATAATATCGGCTTTTTGCGTAGTCGCCATCTCAACAGCTATTTTGCCATTGGCGGCTAGCAAGAGGTTATATCCCCGATTTTCAAGATAGCTCCGCAGAGTTTCAATATTTGCATCATCATCTTCCGCGATGAGAATAGTGTAAGGTGTATCTCTCGCTGCAATGTCTATAACTTTATTGGACATTGCAGGGGATAGATTTTCAAGATTATCATTGGCAGTTAAATCATGCTGATAGGGAAGCCTAATCCGAAACTTGCTACCTTTTCCCAATTCACTTTCAAAATCAACTAAGCCTCCATGCATTTCGGCAATCTTTTTTACCAAAGATAAGCCTAAACCCGTGCCTGCATATTTACGATTGAGGGCACTGTCAATTTGCACAAAGGTTTGGAAAATCTTACCGACATCTTCTTGAGCAATACCAATACCTGTATCGGTCACCAAAAAATCAATATAAAATTTAGGGTGGGTATCTTCATGACTAATTTCAGATATTTGAACCTCTAATGTGACCATGCCGCCATCGTTCGTGAACTTTACGGCATTGGTGAGTAAATTGATTAATGCTTGGCGTATTCGTAATTCATCAACTTGGATATAAGCAAATTGAGGTTGCTTTAGCTGATCGGCAATATTGAAGATGAGTCGAATATTTTTTTTGAGCGCTAGTTGCTTCACAAAAATGAGACTATCGTTACAAAGCTTCTTGATCTCTATGTTTTCGATGTGTAACTCTAGTTTTCCAGATTCAATTTTGGCAAGATCGAGGATATCAGTAATTAGGGAAAGCAAATGCTGTCCACCATTTTCGATCATTGTAACTGCGTTCTTTTGCCGATCGCTTAAGTCCCCCAAAATACCTTCTTGTAATGACTCTGACATTCCTAAAATCGCATTGAGGGGAGTGCGTAATTCATGACTCATATTTGCTAAAAACTCATCCTTGAGGCGAGTTGCTCTATCTAGTTCAATATTGGCGAGAGCTAAGCTTTCATTGTTTTCTTGGAGTTGTAATTCAATTTTTTTGCGCTCCTCTAGTTCTATTTGTACTTGGTGATATAAATCAGCTTGTTGAATCGCGATCGCCAGTTGCGAAGATATTTGAGTCACAAAATCGATTTCATACTGTTCCCATTGTCGAGGGCTAGAACATTGATGAATACATATCAATCCCCATATATTTTCACCATTGAAACCCTCTAAGACTGGAACTGCTAAATCAGCTTGCACTTCAAATTTTTGGAGGATTTTTCTATGTGTGTCTGATATATTTGCCTTGTCAATATCAGCGATCGCCACAGGTTCAAAAGATTGATAGTTAATAGCAAAATCTTTGCCACAGTCAGTGCGAATTGCTTCATCAAAGACATTGATTAAGCATTCCTGAATATCTTCGGCAACAAATATACCATCACTCAAATTAGATTCAGGATAGAAATAGAAAATACTAACTCGTTCGGCATTAAGCAATTGCTTGACCTCTCGAACTACTGCTTGAAATATACTAGGTAATTCTAGAGATTGACGGATACGTTGATTGATTTCTCGTAAAGCTTTCTCTCTTTGAGCTTGTCTACTCACTTCTGCTTCTACCTTTTTAAGTTCGCTAATGTCAATGACTAAGGCGATTGCCTCTTCTTTGGATTGACTCAGCATAGCGCCACTCAATAGCACTGATAAAGGTTTACCATCTTTGCAGATATACTCTTTTTCGTAGGGTATCGTAAATCCTGAGTCTCTAAGTTGCTGCAAAGCGATTTGATCTAGCGGCGAAAATTCAGGGGGGGTGATTTGATCCCATCGGATCAAATTATTCTGTAAATCTTCGTTGGTGTAGCCAATCATCTGGAGAAAACGATGATTAGCATCAAGAATTTCCCCTGATAAGGTAGCGGTTAAAATTCCTGCTGCATCGGACTCAAACAACCTTCTAAACCGAAACTCACTGGTCTTTAGAGCCGCCGTGCGCTGTTCTACCCGATCTTCCAGTTCTTGATTTAGGACTTGTAGAGCTTTTTCTGCTTGGATTTTTTCTGCTAGTTCTATTTGTACCTGTTGATAGAGATTAGCTTGAGAAATAGCGATCGCCAACTGATTGCTGACCTGATGAAAAAACTCTATTTCCCACTCCTGCCAATAGTGTTCAGTATGATGATGGGCAACTAGTAAACCCCAGAGACTATTTTCACTTTTGAGAACTGGTGCAACTAATTTGGCTCTGACCCCCAAACTACGCAGATATTCATTAAGACAGGGAGCCATTTCGTAGTTATCGCAATTATCGACGTGATGTACTTTCCCTTCGATATAGGTTTGGTAAATCTCTTGAGGAAATATTTCTGAAGGGAATACAATATCTAATACTTTATCTAATTTTTCATTTACCGCTTCCGCAACTGCCTTTCCCGTTCCATCGTCAAATATTTGATAGGCTAAAACTCGGTCGATGTCCAAAATCCGCTTTAATTCTTTTACTACCGTATCTAGTATTTGAGAGAGATTTAGAGACTGGCGAATACTGAGAGTTAATTCAGACACTATTCTATCTCTCTCAAACTGTTGAAATAACTCTAATTCTTTCTGCTTGCGGAGCGTAATATCTTCTTTGACAGCTACATAATGCGTTATCCTACCCTCCTCATCTTTAATTGACGAGATGGAAGCTTGCTCCCAATAAAGCTCACCATTACGTTTTTTATTGTGAAATTCTCCATGCCACTCAAATCCATTGGAGATTGATTTCCAGAGATGGGCATATTCTTGAGGAGGGGTTTCGCCTGATTTAAGGAGACGAGGATTTTGACCAATTACATCTTCCAAAGCATAGCCTGTTAATTCTTCAAATTTGGGATTTACATAGGTAATATCACCTTTCTC
Organism: Pseudanabaena sp. SR411; assembly: GCF_002251945.1. GTDB lineage: Bacteria > Cyanobacteriota > Cyanobacteriia > Pseudanabaenales > Pseudanabaenaceae > Pseudanabaena. The sequence goes on along the minus strand of NZ_NDHW01000192.1, from coordinate 710 downwards.
ATCCGTAATCACAATCGAAGCAGGGCTTTGCTCGGATACCTTAGATAGGATTTTGATTTGCGCTTCTGCTGCTTCCCGTTGAGCAATTTCTGCTTGGAGTTGCTGGTTTTGTGTAGCTAAGTCTTGGCTGAGGCGACGCAGTTGTAAATGCAGATCTATTCTGGCAATTAGCTCTTCTTCTTGAAATGGTTTGGTAATATAATCTACAGCTCCTAATTTAAGTCCCTTGACCTTATCGGCAGTGCTAGCAAGCGCCGTCATAAAGATGATCGGAATATCACGAGTAACTTCAGACTGCTTAAGTCGTTGGCAAGTATCAAACCCGTCAATTTCAGGCATGAGAATATCTAGCAAAATGAGATCAGGCAGAGCTTTAGTAATTTTCTGAATGCCACTCAGCCCATCCATTGCCACTAGGGTTTTGTAGCCGAATGACCCTAGAACCCACATTCCGCTCTTATTTTACTGAAAAAAATATTTAGAAAGCAAATCCTTATACAGCAAGTATTTTGGGCTTTAATCCCAAAAGAATCACTATTTTAACAATTTAAATAATGATTCACTAATAGGAATTACTATCATTAATTTCTCAGGAAATCGCTGAAACCCTCATTGTCTCGTTGTAAATATTTTTAGGCTTCCATTACGAGCGGAATGTGGGCTAGAACCTCCGTCAGCAAACTAACATTGTCAGGATTATCATCAATGAT